>JBBSMO010000092.1:0-7950 GCA_038233155.1 Longimicrobiales bacterium | reverse complement strand
GGCGGCATTCATTGGCGGGATACCTTCTACCCGCTGGCCGAGCTGCGGGAAAACCGCCTGTGAACCCGGTCCCGCCGCCGCAGCCGCTGGTGTTCGCGCAAGCGCAGCCGCCACACTATGAGCTGCTCGCGCACCTGGCTTTCGGCAGCCTCCGCGGCGGCACCGGCAGGAGCATTGCCGAAGCGCGCGTGCAAGTAGCCTTCGATCAGCTCTTCCGCCGCGCCACCCGGTTCGGATGCGGGCGCATCTTCGGCGCGTAGTTCGTCCAATAGCGCGCGGGGCGGCAGGGCAGGGGGGTGGGGATACCCGGCCGCCGCATAGCTGGCGCGCATCTCGAGGTAGATGCGCGTCACCCCTGCCGCCCGCTTCTTAGCCGAAAGATGCCGCCAGAGGACAATGCCCGCACCGGCGGCAGCGGCAGCGAGGAGCCACCATGCGCCCGCCGATTCCGGCAGCCGCGGCTTCGGCATGTGCAGCGGCGGGTTGCTCATCAGGCGGGACACACCGTTGAGCATACCGAGCTGCTTGTCCAGATCGTAAAAGAGGACCCACTTGAACCAGCGGTGCTCGACGCCGTCCATCCAGAGGCGAAGCGACCAACCGAGCGAGCCGGCACCGGCACCACCCAGGCCGCCGCCCCTGCCGGCCGGGGGCGTAGGGTCGAAGGTCACCCAGCCGAAGCCCGGGAACCAGACCTCTACCCAGGAGTGAGCGGCGTTCTGCGTAACCGCGAGGTACCCCTCGTCCTCGTTCCATTCGCCGCCGAGGAAGCCGTTTACGTTGCGCGCGGGGATGCCCGCGGCACGCAGGAGAACGGTCATCGCCGTCGAAAAGTACTCGCAGTGCCCGGCGCGGCGCTCGAGGAGAAAATGTTCGAGAGATGCCTGCTCCCTCGTAGCGGGCAGCTCGAGGGTGTAGGCGAACTGGGTGGTGAAGAAGCGCTCGAGCGCCGCGGTGCGGTCAAAGCGGCTGGCGCTGCCGCCGAGCAGAGAATCGGCTAGGGCGAGCACCCGCGCGTCCAGATCGGGAAGCTGCAGATAGGGAAAGAGCGCGATGGGATCGTCCGCGGGCGCCTCGCGCAACTCTGCCGGCGAGGGCTGCCGGGTCAGGCTTGTCGAGAGATACACCGGCACTTCAGATCCGCCGAACATCTGGTCGCCGGATGGCAACGAAAACGGCCGGATGCGCGACCGGCGCTCGACTGCCAGCACAGGGTGCAGCCCGAACAGCACGCGCACCCCGGGCGGGCCCCCGAAGATCTGGTACCTCTGCGTAGGGCCGCCCCAGCGGGCGCGGTAGAAGCCGGCTGGCGGCGAGGGCGGCAGCCACCGGGAGTGGGACCATCGCCAGCCGTCGAAATGATCGAAGGAGCGGCCTCGCCAGTGGAGGGAATCGAAGTCGTCTGGGGCCCCGTCCGGGAACTCGGCGCGGAAAACGATCTCCGGGTTGGCCGCGATCGAGGTGCCGAATTCTGCGATCGAGACCTCGTCCGAAAAGCCAACCATCGTCTGCGCCGCGGAGTTGCGCGGTGCGCCGATCAAGCTTCGCGGCAGGCGCGGAAAGAGCAGGAATACGCCGACGCTCATTACCACGATCAGCGCGGAGAGCGCCGCCGTGGTGAGGAGAAAGTTGCGGCCGATGTAGATGTCCGGCGTCGAGAACCGCTCCGCCTCGCGGCTCAGGTAGCCCACCATCAGGGTGAGGGCAGCGGCGGCGATGTAGGCGATAAAGGCAGCGCCGAAGAGCGGGCCCGGCGAATAGGCGGTTGCCGCGACCAACAGCGAAAAAGACAGTGCGTACAGACGCAGGTCGTGCCGTTCACTCTTTCCCGGCTCGGGCATAATGGGGCGGAGGATCTCGCCTACTAGCAGGAAGAGCAGCAGGGAGAGCACCGGGATCAGAAAGTCGCCTTCCACGAGAAAGGCGGTGTACAGTACCCATGCGAACAGCGCCAGTGTGACGACGCCGGAAACCCGGTCTACCCAGCCGCGCCACGCGATGGGAATTCGCCAGAAGACGGGGATGGCGAGCGCTGCCGCGGCTGCCAATACCAAGGGAGAGCCGAGGCCAAAGCCCGCGGCAAAGGCGAGCAACGCGGCGAGCGCCATTGCAGCGGCGAGCCGCCGGTGCAGCAGCGCGAGCCTCATGTCGCGGCCGCGGAGTTCGCGCGGAGCACGTCGCCCCACCCGGCCGCTGCCCCCTCGCCGGCCGTAACGAGCACACAAGCCGCTGGTGAGCCCGGCGCCGGGGTAAGGGGGGCATCCGCGGCGAAGGTGCACCGGGCGAGCGCGTCCAGCAGCCGGTCGCGCTGTGCCGCGCCCGATACGGGCGAGATGCGGGTGGTTCCCGCCGCCAGGCCAACCGGCCGCCCCTGCCGCAACGTCGAAGCGGCTACCGATGCCGCCAGCTCCGCCGCCTCTTCCGCTGCGTGGCCGGGCGGTACCCGAAGGTCCAGGCAGACCCAGAGGATCTCGGCCCGATCCCGCTCGAACTCGCGGACTACCGGTTCGTTCATTCGCGCCGTTGAGCGCCAATGCACGTCGCGCGGGTCGTCGCCCGGGCGGTAGGGGCGCAACCCGCGGTACTCGCCGCGCGCACCGGCCGCCCCAGCGAGGGCATGACCCCCGCGGTGCACGCGTTCGCCGCCCGTTCTGGGTTCTGGAACGACCCGGTCCGAGCGCGGCCAAACGACAACTTCGCCGGGTAGCGGAACCCAGCGCTCCTTGCGGAACAGGCCAAACGGGAAGGAGGTCGAGATAGAGACCGCGTCGAGCGGATACACCCCGCGGCTCTCCCACGTCATTTCCGCCCGCACCCGGATGTGCTCGCCGGCCGGCAGCGCCGGAACGAAGCCGGTCGCGCTCCCACCCGCCTCGCCGACTTCGAAGGCAAAGCTGGGGATGCGGCGCTTCCCGTTCGAGATCTCGTACGCCATGCTGGCGGGGAAACCCGCGACCACTCCGCGGGGCACCCGGCGCACGAGACCGAGGCGCCGCACGGTTTGCTCGGAGAGCCAGCCGCTCAGGACTATGAAGCCGAGCACCGCCCCGAGCAGGAGGAAAAGCAGGTTGTTCCCCGTCGCGATAGCGGCCAGCCCGAGCACTACCGACCCGCCGCTCAACATCCACCCCGAACGGTGGAGGCGCAGGCGGCGGCGTGACAAGCGGGCTTTCGCCCACCGGCGTCCCAGGGCGGATAACGCTCTCATACCTGGGTCAGAGCGGAACGGGGATGCGGGCGAGCTGCTCCTCGAGCAGGGCAGAGACCTCCGCATGAGAGTTGGCGCTAGCAGCGGAGCTTCCCGCGAGCGGGAGACGGTGGCCAAGGCAGGGCACAACCAGGCGCCGCACATCATCGGGGATCAGAAAGTCACGGCCGTCGACCATGGCGTACGCTTTAGCGGCCCGGAACAGAGCGATGGCACCCCGGGTGCTGGCGCCGGCCTGGAAGCGGTCGTTGTTCCGGGTGGCGGCGACGATGCGCATCACGTAATCGACCAGCGATGAATCCGCATGAATCTCATCTACCCGCCGCTGCAATGCCAACACCTGCCGCCGGTCGAGAACCGCATCTACGGACGCCGTTGCATCTCCCGGCCCTGCTGCTTGCAGGAGCACGGCGCGCTCCTCGTCCGCATCAGGGTAACCGATGGAGAGTCGCATAAGGAAGCGGTCGAGCTGGCTCTCGGGAAGCGGGTAGGTTCCGTGTTGCTCGAGCGGGTTTTGCGTGGCAATTACCAGAAACGGCTGCGGCAGGTCGTGGGTGCGCTCGTCGATAGAGACCTGCCCCTCCTGCATCGCCTCGAGCAGCCCGCTCTGCGTTCGGGGCGGCGCCCGGTTGATTTCGTCGGCGAGCACCACATGGGTGAAGATGGGGCCGGGGCGTGCCTCGAACTCATGGGTGCGCGGGTTATAGATCGAGACGCCGAGAACATCCGACGGCAGCAGATCGCTCGTGAACTGGATGCGCCGGAACTCGAGGCCGAAGGCACGGGCGAGCGCGCGCGCGAGAGTCGTTTTGCCGACGCCGGGAATATCCTCGAGCAAGACGTGGCCCGAGGCGAGCAGCGCCGACACGCAGAGGCGGACCACCTCGCGCTTGCCTCTGAACACCGTCTCGACCTCATCTATGAGGCGATCAAAGATGTGCGGGTCGATCGCCCGAGAGCCGATCGAGAGTGTTTGTTCCATCAGGGGAGTGCCGGGGGTTCGCTGTTGGCGGGCCATTGTGGACACCTCGGGCGCGAGTAGGTTCCGGGAGTGCGCTGCGCCAGTCAAAATGCCGCCATAGTTCGCAACTAACTTGCGACACTGGTCGCAACAACTAAATTAGGTGGAGGGGTTCAACAATACACACACGTCAGAGGTGGCGCATGGCCGAGCGGAATCAGGCGGTACTCGACTGGGTAGAACGATCTCTGGACCGCGATCCCAAGCGTAAGTCCCGGGATCTTTACGAAGCGGCGCAGGAGCGCGACCCGACAATCGGCGCGCTCGAACTCCGCCAGTTTCACGGGCGTTACGTGCTGCCGATCCTGCGCTCGCGCGCTGCCCGCCGCAATGCTGATGGCGAGCCGAAGCCGAGAAAGTCCCGCGGGCGCAAGGGTACTCGCGGCAGCACGGGAGCGGGCAAGAAACAGAGCAGCGCGGGCGCTGAGACGGCTGCTGCGGAGAAGGACGAATCGACGGCCACGCCCAAGCGGCGCGGGCGCCCGCCCAAGCAGCAACAGGGCGCGGAGAACGGCGGAGGGCGGGACAAGATCCGGGGCATATTGCTCGAGCTGACGCGCAAGGTCGCGGGCACCGAAACGCGCGCGGATATCGTCGGTGTGCTGGGTGAGCTCGAGGACTATGTAGACCGCGTAGCGCAGGCGGCGAACTGAGCACCACGCGCCATGCTCCGGCGGCATCACCCATCCGGCGCGGCGGCGGTTCCGGCGGCGTGCTCGCCCGCGCCGGGTAGCGCCGCGTCATGGCCGAGCCGCATTTAGAACCTCCGGAAGATGATTACGTTCTATTGGGCCGCATCCGGACGGGAGATGCGGCCGCGTTAGGGGTGCTCTACGACCGGCACGGACCGGTTGCTTATACTTTAGCCAAGGCGCTGACGGGCAGCGGAGCCACTGCGGAGGAAATCGTCTGCGATGCCTTTGCACATGTGTGGCAGTCCTCCGCGACCTTCGATGTGCAGCGCGGCAGCCCAGTCGCATGGCTGCTGACCATTACCCGCAGCCGCGCCCTGGACTGGCGCCGGAAACACAACCGGCAAACTCATCTGCTGGAAAAGGCGGCGAGCGCGGCGCCCGATGGTTGGGCGCTCCCTGTGTCCTCCCCCGGAGACGCCCCCGACCGTAGCGCCGAGAAGATGGAGACGCGCCGGCTAGTTCGGAGCTCGCTCGACGAGCTGCCGGAGGCGCAGCGCCGCGTGATCGAGCTTGCCTATTTTGGCGGGCTTACCCAAACTGAGATCGCCGCCGAGCTCGATCAACCGCTCGGCACGGTAAAAACCCGCATGCGCAGCGGGATGTCGAAGCTGAGGGATTCGCTCCGGTTTCTCTTCGCGCCGCCGGAGCCGTGACGGGGGAAAACGAGCAGTCTCTCGCGGCCGCCTACGCGCTGGACGTTTTGGAGGAGAGCGAGAAAGCCGCCTTCGAGCAGAGGCTGGCGGCCTCGCCCGCCCTGCAGCAGGAGGTGCGGGAGCTTGCCGGCGTAGTGGAGCTTCTGGCGTATGGCATCGAAACGGCCACACCGCCGCCCGCGCTGCGTACCCGCATCCTAGCCGCTGCAGGCGAGGAGCGCAGGGCGCCGCACCCCGCACCGGCGGCCGTTCCGCCGCCGCGGGCGCGATATCTTCCCTGGGTTGCCGCCGCGGCAGCGATCATCCTCAGCTTGGGGATGGGGCTCGCGTTCTGGTACGAGCGCGCGGACCGGGAGGCGCTGGAAACCGCATTCCAGGCGGCATCCGCGGATCGCCTCGTGCGCGATGCACGCCTCGCCGCGCAAGATTCTGTTCTCGCAGCCGTGCTCGGCGCCGGGGTGCGAACCGCCGGCCTTGCCGCGCCCGGGGAGGCGCCCGCCGCCCGGGTGTATCTCAATGCCGAGCGGCAGATGTTGGTCCTCGCCGCGCATTCGTTGCCGCCCGCGCCCCCGGGCCGGACGTATCAGCTCTGGGGCCTCCTACCCCAAGGGGAAGCGGTGAGCCTCGGCATCTTTGATACCCAGCCCGGCACCGGCCAGAGCGTCATCACCTTCCACCTGCCCGCCGGTGTGCTCCCCGGGGCAACCGCGGTTACGGAGGAACCGGAGGGCGGCTCGTCCCGCCCTACGTCGGAGCCGCGGCTGTCGGGCCAGTTCGGCGCAGATTGAGACGGGAGAGAAGTGCGGGCACACGGGGCTGCCGCCAGAGGGGGGCGAGGCAGCGCCCGGCCGCCAAGGGGTTAGGGTGTGGCCGTGTAGACGACCTTGCCGCCGAGGATGGTGCGGAGTACCTCGGTGCCGGGGATCTGCTCCTCGGGGATGGTCATGATGTCGCGTGACAGGACGACGATGTCCGCGAGCTTCCCCGGCTCGATCGAGCCCTTGATGTCTTCCTCGAAGGCGGCGTAGGCGTTGTTGATGGTGTAGCTTTGCAGCGCCTGCTCGCGCGACAAGCGCTGTGAGGGGTAGAACACCGAGCCGTCAGGCAGCCGCCGCGACACCGTCGAGTAGAAGCTGGCTATGGGACTGATGTCCTCAACAGGGACATCCGTGCCGTTGCTGACCACCACGCCCGCATCCCAGAGTTTTTGCCAGACGTAGGCGCCTTGCTCGGAGCGCTCGTCGCCGAGCTTGGCGGGCACCCACGGCCCGTCCGAAGTCGCATGAACTCCCTGCATCGCGGCAATTACGCCCAGCTCGGCGAAGCGCGGGATATCCGCGGGGTTCAGGTGCTGGGCGTGCTCGATGCGCCAGCGCAGCGTGTCGCCATCCACGCCTGTCTCATTGAAAACGCGCTCGTAGATATCGAGCACCTCGCGGTTCGCGCGGTCGCCGATGGCGTGGGTGTTGACCTGAAAGCCGGTGCGGACCGCGACCTCGGCGGTCTGCTCGATCTCATCTACCGACTCGAGGGTTAGGCCGGTGCTGCGCGGAAGGTCCGCGTACGGCTCGAGCAGCCAGGCGCCGTGCGAGCCGAGGGCGCCGTCTATCTGCTTCTTGATTGAGCGGACGGTGAGAAAATGATCGGCGTAGCCGATGGTGCGGTAGTCCGGCAGCTTCTGCGCGAGTACCTCGGGCGATACGCCGCGCACCATCACGTAGAGGCGGACGGGGAGCTCGCCGGCATCCGCGAGCTGCTTGAAGAAGTCGATCGTTTCAAAGCCAGCCCCCGCGTCGTGAAAGGAGGTGATGCCCTTCGATAGCGCCTCGCGCCCCGCGAGATCTACCATGCGGCGCGCCTCTGCCTGCCGGTCGGCGAGCGGCCGTTCCTGCTCGTAGGCGGCGAGCTTGCGCCCGACGAGCCCTTGCGCCGTTTCGCGCAGCAACCCACTAGCGGCGCCGCTGCCATCGCGCACGATTTCGCCGCCTTCAGGGTCGGCGGTGGTGCGGGAGATACCCGCGAGTTCAAGCGCCTTCGCGTTGGCGAACGAGGCGTGCCCGCTGGCGTGCGTCAGGTACACCGGGTTGTCGGGAGATGCCGCCGAGAGCGTGCCGTGGGTCGGGTTTCCCTCGACGGTCGGCTGGGGTGCCCGGTCCCACTTTTCCTGGTGCCAACCGCGGCCAACCACCCACTCGCCGGGCTCCGCCTGCCGCGCCGCATCGCCGACCATCGTCACGATGCCGTCCCAACTGCGCGCCGTAGTGAGGTCCAGGACGGTGAGGGCACGCCCGAGGCCCATGAAGTGCCCGTGCCCCTCGATCAACCCCGGGATGGCGAGCCGCCCCTCGAGATCGATCACCCGCGTGTCCGGCC
>JBBSMO010000091.1:0-7960 GCA_038233155.1 Longimicrobiales bacterium | reverse complement strand
GCGGGGAGCTCGGCGTCCGCCGAGTCCAGCGTCTCCACAACTGCTCCCGGCGGGCCGTTGCGCAAACGCGATTCGAAGTTGTCGAGCGCGTCTACTCCTCCCGCGGCGACGATCTCGACGCTCCCGTCCGCGCGGTTCCTGACGCTGCCAGAAAGGTTCAGCTCCCGCGCAAGGGAGCGGGTCCACCATCGGAACCCGACTCCCTGTACCCGCCCGGCAAGCTCGTACCGTCGCGCGACGGGGTTTTCTGCCACCGTTTAACGAGCAGCGGAGCTGGGCATTGCGGAGGAGGTTGTGTCGGTGATGATGCTGCTGTTCCCTTCGCTGGCTTTCCGGCTTTGCTTGCCACCGCCGAAAAGCGAGCTTAGAGAGCTTCCGGAAGAACCACCGCCACCGATGCCCGCTACCGATCGAAACTCCTGTGCCACAGCCGCGCTAAGGCCGCCCATGATGGCGCCTTTCAGTTGTTGCTTGGCGTTGTTGACCGTCTTGTTCCCCCTGCCCTCGTCACCGCTCCCCGCCATGAGGAAGCCGAGGCCGAAGGCGAGACCCAATGCAGGAAGTGCGTTGTCACGCACCACGTCCAGCGCCCCGCTGTCGGCCAGCGCCGAGTGGGCTTGGTCGTACGCCTCGCCAGCTTTCGCTTTGGCGCGCCCGGCAGCATCACTCGCGCGGTCCCGTAGCTCTTCGGCTTGGCCGATCGCTTGATCCGCGAGATCGCCCGCTTTGGCCTTGGTTTGATCGAGCCGGCCAGCGGTCTCTCCTGCCGGTGGAAGCGCTTGGGAGGGGTCGGGCGGTGACAAGCGCTGGCCGGCGGCGTTGACCCTCGTATGAACCTCTGCCGTTCCTGGCGTCTGACTAGGCAGCGGTTGTTCACCCGTTAGCGGCGGTGTCCCACTTGGGGGAAACTGGTTTTCCATTTCGTTCCTTGTAAGAAGATTATCTAGTCAATTACGAAGACAGTCCGCGTTTTACCTGTTCTATTCCCGCAGATGCCCACCTCTTGTCTTGCTTAAGCGTCGCAATTGTTTGTTCCGGCTTGAGCGACTCCTGTTGCAGCTTTGCTTTTCCGCGTGCCACTAGCACGGCGCCGATCACGGCGTACAGCAGCCCGATGATGAGTGCTCCCAGCCAGTAATTGTCGAAGATGTCGCCCGTGAGCACGACCAGGAAGGCGGTCAGCACGAGCAGGCCCATCAGAAGCACGGCGCCGCCCGCGGCCAAGTAGGCGAAGTCTTTCGCCACTCCCCGCATGCTGGCGGTTATCTCCGACTTCGCCAACGCCATTTCTTGCTTGACGAGCAGAGAACTGTCTTGGGCGAGCTGCTTGAACAGCTCGCCGATCGGGGCATCCCCGGCTGCGGCCTCGGGATGGCGGGGAGGTTCGGTCACCACCCGGATCTCATCGCTCATTGTTTCCCTTTAGCGAAGGATCTTGCCGACTACCCAACCCGCCGCCACCGCGACCAACAGCGTTTGCAGCGGGTTGTCCCGGACCTGTCGCTCGAGGTCCCGCTGCAGGCCGGCGGTGTCGTTATCGCGCAGGTAACGGGCAACCGATTCCATCGTGTCGGCGGTGCTGTGTGCCGCCCGGCCCGCCTTCGCCCGTGCATCATCAGAGCCTGGCGCCTCAAAACCGGCTTTGCTGTGAAGCCGCTTCGCTGCATCTTCCAACCCCGCTGCCGCCCGCTGCATTCCTTCGTCTACGCGATCTTCGACTTTTGCGCCGATGCTAGCTGCCCGCGCCTTGAGCTGCTCTTTGGTGTCAGTGTTCCCGCCGTCGGCCGGGGAACCGCCTGAGCTGCCGAAGGTCGGAGTGTTCGCTGGTCCGGCGCCTACGCTGCCCGGTTGCTCAAGCGGGCGCGGGTTGTACTCTGCCATTCTTCCATCTCCTGAGAAGGCTGCTGATCCTTATAATCGGGGCTGCTGGCGGTGCAACACGTGTGCCATCTTAGTTTTGCCGCCGGGCAGCGGGGTGGTCGACCGCGTGTTCCACGTGGAACGACCCGCCCGCGCCGGTTTATAGTTCGGCCCGGTTCGGGCCGCTGGTTTTCCCTCATCCTCGCTTCGTGGTCAATGAACCCTGATCGGTTTGATGTTGTCGTGATCGGCGGCGGTCATGCGGGCGTCGAGGCCGCTGCTGCCGCCGCGCGCTTAGGAACGCGCACGCTGTTGGTCACCGCCAGCCTGGAGGCGATAGGGCAGATGAGTTGCAATCCGGCCATCGGCGGAGTGGCAAAAGGCACAGTGGTCCGCGAGGTCGATGCGCTGGGCGGCGTCATGGGGCAAGCCACGGACCGAAGCCGGATTCAATTTAGGATGTTGAACCAGTCAAAGGGTCCCGCGGTCTGGGCGCCTCGCGCGCAATCCGATCGTGGGCTTTACCCGCGCGCGGTACGCGCCCTCCTAGAACGGCTGCCGAACCTCGCCTTTTTTCAAGGAATGGTCGAGGCGATTCGGCTGGAAGGGGAAGGGGTTGCAGGGATTGTCACGTCGCAGGGTGTTGAGTTTCGCTGCCGCCGCATCGTGCTGACCGCCGGGACCTTCTTGCGAGGGAAGATCCATGTAGGGCCGGGCGCCGGTTCGTCGGGGGGGCGGGCGGGTTCGCCAGCGTCCATCGGGTTGGGCGAGCAACTGCAAGAGCTTGGGCTGGAAGTGGGCCGCTTCAAGACGGGAACACCACCTCGGGTGGATGGCCGGACCGTCGATTTCTCGCGGCTCGAAGAGCAGCAGGGCGACACCCCCGGCTATCGCTTCTCAGCCTGGGAGACCTCTCCGCTTCTCCCCCAACGCCCGTGCTGGATTACCTGGACTGGCAATGAGTTGCGCGACATTGTCCAAGCGCACCTTCACGAATCGGCGTTGTACGGCGGAGAGATCTCTGGGCGCGGTCCCCGCTACTGCCCGTCTATCGAAGACAAGATCGTCAAGTTCCCGGACGCCGGGCGCCACCAACTCTTTCTTGAGCCAGAGGGATTGGAGACCACCGAAATCTATGTAAACGGCCTATCTACATCGCTACCGGCGGATGTGCAGCTCCGTATGCTCCGCTCGGTCCCAGGCATGGAAGACGTGGCGATGACCAAGTTGGGCTATGCGATTGAGTACGATTATTTTCCCCCGCATCAACTGACTCCCTGTCTGGAGTTGAAGCAGATTCCCGGCCTTTTCTTCGCTGGCCAGATCAATGGTACCACTGGGTACGAGGAGGCCGCAGGCCAGGGAGTTGTTGCCGGGGCAAATGCCGCCCTCTCCGTTCTGGAGCGGGAGCCGCTGGTTCTTCGCCGGGATCAAGCGTTCATCGGCGTCCTGGTTGATGATCTAGTGACGGTGGGTACGGATGAACCGTACCGCCTGTTCACTTCGCGAGCCGAGTTCCGCCTTTTGCTGCGGCAAGACAACGCGTTGACGCGGCTCGGACCGATCGCCGCTGAAACCGGTCTCCTTTCCCCGGCGCAGCGAGACACGCTCGAACGCCGCATCGCCAGCATGGAGCGGCTGACGCAGTGGCTGCATGAGACCAACGCACACCCGCCGGAGGTGAACGAGTTGCTGACGAGCGCTGGCCAGGCGCCCATCAGCGAGCCGGTCCGGCTATCGCAACTGCTGAAGCGCCCGCACGTAGACGCTGCGGCACTCGCCGCGGTGTTTTCGCCGCTGCCCTGCACGCCGGGTGCGGAAACGGACGAGATGTTGAGGGCTCTCGAGATGGAGATTCGGTACGAAGGGTACCTTGCGCGTGAGCGCGAGCGGGCCGAGGCTCTGCGCCGCCAGACGGGGTTCCGCCTGCCTTCTGACCTGCCGTATGATCAACTGTATTCGATCTCTACGGAGGGCAGGCAGAAGTTGGCGCGAGTCCAGCCCTCGACTCTGGGGCAGGCGGCCCGGGTTCCGGGAGTGTCGCAGAGCGACCTGCAGAATCTGATGATGGAGGTTCGCAAGCGGCATCAGGCCTCGCGCACCGCCGCCTCCTGACTTGGTCACTCTGGATGAGACTTCTGGGGGAACCTCGCTTAACCACGACTGCTACCGCACCCGCCGCGCACCCCTGCTGTCATCCTGAGCGCAGCGAAGGATCTCTCGCTCGGAGCGCGGAGATTCCGCGGGAGATCCTTCGGTCGCGAGCTCCTCAGGACGACACCGCTGCGAAAAGCTGCCTTAGGCGAACACTGCTGCGGCGACCATGACGGGGGTTTCGCTGCTGCCGCGCGTCCCTGTTCCACGTGGAACACCACGCAGTGAGGAGTAAGGAATTGGACGGCGGCAGGGGGTGCGCGATATATTGCGGCAACATTCCTACGAACCCTGGCAGGAACGCGTGGCCCGGATCATCGCGATCGCAAATCAGAAGGGCGGGGTTGGCAAGACCACCACAGCGGTGAACTTGGCGGCCTCGCTTGCCGCGGCGGAAAAGCGCACGCTGGTCATCGATATGGACCCTCAAGGCAACGCGACCAGCGGCCTGGGGGTGAATAAGGATGCGGTCGAACACTCCGTCTATGACGTTTTGGTAGAGGACTTCGAACTCGACGCCATCATCATCCCAGAGCTCCATTTCCCCTGTCTCGACCTCGCCCCAGCGACGCAAGACTTGGTGGGCGTCGAGGTAGAGTTGGTCAACAGGGCGGGCCGGGAGGGGGTGCTTAGACGCGCCGCCGGAGCCATCCGCGATCGGTACGACTATATTCTGATTGATGCCCCACCCTCCCTCGGAATGCTTACCTTGAACACCTTGTCGGCCGCCGACGCGGTGCTGATCCCCATCCAGTGCGAGTTCTATGCGTTGGAAGGCCTCTCCCAACTGTTGAACACGGTACGGATCGTCCAACGCAACCTCAACCCGCGATTGGAGATCGAAGGCGTGCTCCTCACCATGTACGACAGTCGCCTGAACCTGTCCAAACAAGTTGCGGATGAGGCGACCGAGTACTTCGGCGACGAAGTGTTCAAAACAGTAATTCCTCGTAACGTCCGGATCGCGGAGGCCCCCAGCTTTGGCAAACCGATTCTGCTGTATGATATTTTATCCACGGGGGCGAAAAGTTATCTGGCATTGGCGCAGGAGTTGATTCACCGGAACAGCGGGGCCAAGACCGACCGCACGGGGGCGGGTGCCGCGTCGGCCGGGGACGGTTCGCTGGCCGCGCGGGGGCAGAGGTAACGCCATGGCCCAGGTAACTCGCGGGCGGAGCGAGGCGCCGGATGCGGCGGGGGCACAACCGCGAAAGAAGCGGCTTGGCAAAGGCCTAAGTGCGCTGTTGGGCGAGTACTTGCCGGATCCGGACGCGGCCGTAGAGGCGATGCAGGTGGTGCCGGTCTCACAGATCGCCGAGAACCCGTTTCAGCCGCGGCGGGAGTTTTCGGAAGAACAACTGCGGGAGCTGGAGAGTTCTGTTAGGGAGAACGGCTTGTTGCAGCCGCTGGTGGTGCGGCCGCTCGCCCCTGGGGCGGCGCCCGGAATGCATTGGGAGCTTGTAGCCGGAGAGCGCCGGTTGCGGGTGGTGCGCCGACTGGGGTGGGCCGAGGTGCCAGTCGTCGTCAAGCAGGTTGACGACCGCGCGATGCTGCTGCTTGCGATCGTCGAGAACATCCAGCGCTCCGACCTGTCGCCGCTTGAGGAGGCAGCAGGCTATCGCCAGTTGATGGACGACTTTGGCCTCACCCAAAAGGAGGTGGCCGAGGGGGTAGGCCGCGACAGGTCTACGGTGGCCAACCTGATGCGGTTGCTGCACCTTCCGGCGTCGGTGCAGCGGCTCGTAACAGAACAAAAACTTTCCATGGGCCACGCCCGGGCGCTGCTTGGGCTAGACGGAGAACGCCGGATTGCCGAGATGGCCCGCGAGGTAGTCAAGCGGGGGCTTTCGGTTCGCCAGACCGAGGGACGCGTCCGGCAGCGCCGCCGGCAGGATAGCGGGAAGCCACGAGCGGCGAAACCGAAGGCGGATGCGCACCTCCAGAGCCTCGAACGTGAGCTGCAACGTGAGTTTGGAACCGCGGTTCGAGTCCGGGTGACGAGCGCCGACACCGGCCACATCGAAATTCCCTTCTTCAATACCGACGATTTTGACCGGGTGATGGAGATACTACTCGCGCGTGAGGGTAGCCGCTCATAGGCGGCTAGACGCCGGCAATGGCTCAAGAGGAGCGGCGGTGGACGTTTCTGATGGTTCCCCACACCGACGGGGGAGCGGGAACCAAGTCCTTCGAGGTGTCACACACCCGGCTGCGTTGGGCGGTAGCGGGGCTGATCGCTTTGCTGCTGTTGATGACGGCTGTCCTGCTCTCGTGGGGTATGCTCGCCGCGCGAGCGGCCCGCGTACCGGCGCTTTCCGCAGAGCTCGGGCGCTACGAAAGCGAACGGGAGCAGGTCGCGCAACTCGCCGAGTCGCTCGCGCGGCTCGAGGAGCAGTATGGCCAGGTGCGGGGCATGCTCGGAGCGGAGCCCGAGGGTAATGGAAACCGGATGCGCCTGCCGATAATAGGAGAGGTGGGCGTGCCGTCGGATTCGGGCAGCGTCGTCGAGCCCGCCTCCGGCGGCAGGCCCACATCGTGGCCGCTCTCGCGCCCCGCATTCATCACCCGGGAGCTGTTGAGCCGGGATCCGGGCGAGCACACGGGAATGGACATCGCGGTTGCAGCCGGCTCGCCCATTCACGCGGCCGGGGCGGGGATGGTGATTGCCGCAGGGCGAGATTCCGTCTATGGAAATTTCGTTCGCCTCCGCCACGAGGATGGCTATGAGACGATGTACGCACATGCATCCAAGCTCCTGGTCCAGCCACCGCAACATGTAGAGCGCCGGCAGGTGATCGCACTTTCCGGCAACTCGGGCCTCTCGACCGCGCCACACCTGCACTTCGAAATTCGTCGCAACGGCCGCCCCATTGATCCTCGAACGCTGGTTCGGCCGCCTTCGTAAGCTATTTCTCCGCACCTACCCACCCATGGCAATTTTCAAAAAGACATCCCCGCCGCCTGCCTCTGGCATTCCGAAAGCCGCAATTCAGGTCTCCGCTCGAAGTTCTTCCGGCAAAGACAGGGGTCTTTCGATCATCGGCCCCGCGATGCAGATTGACGGCGATCTTGTGACAGAGGGAAATGTGCGGATCGAAGGACGCGTCAAAGGTACCGTCCGCGCCCATGGGGTGGTCATCGGGAGCCAGGGTGAAGTGGCCGGCGACATCTTTGCCCACGAGGCGGTGATCGGCGGGCGCGTAACCGGCAGTGTTGACGCGGAGGGCCGTCTCGAGCTTCAGAGCAGTTGCCGCGTTGAAGGTGAGGTTCGCTCCCCGCCGAAGCACCTCAAGTTGGACGAAGGAGCCGAGTTCAGGGGGTCTATTTTGATGGCTGGCGCCGAAGATGCAGCGGTCCACAGGCTGCCGAAGCCGCGAGAATCCCACAAGAAGCACGACATTTCTCCACAAGTGGCGACCGTAGCATAAGTCATTGCCCGCCATATAGTTATAGGTTTCCCACAGCCGGGGTGTTTATTTATCCACCATGTTTTCCACATTTCCCAAACCCCGGTGGGAGTAGAGCTTACAGAACTCGCCGCACGGCTGGACGAGTATCTGCGCATCGCAGCAGTGCCAGATTATCCACAAGCGTTGAACGGTCTTCAGGTGGAAGGCGCTGCGGCCGTCCGGCGAGTTGCGACCGCGGTGGATGCGAGCGAGGCATCAATCCTGGCAGCAGCCGCGGAGGGGGCGAATCTGCTGGTCGTACACCACGGTCTTTTCTGGGAGGGCAACCAGCCGCTCACCGGTCGGCGGTATCGGCGGGTGGCGGCTCTGTTAGCGAACGAAATCGCCCTCTACAGCGCGCACATTCCGCTTGACGTTCACCCCGAGGTCGGCAACAGCCATGTGCTGGCGCGCGAGCTCGGCGTGCAGATCGACGGGATGTTCGGCGACTACAAGGGTATTCCGCTTGGGGTGCACGGAAGGCTCGAGATCGGGAG
>JBBSMO010000090.1:0-7966 GCA_038233155.1 Longimicrobiales bacterium | reverse complement strand
TCGCAGATGGGTGTGCAGCGGCCGCCCGGTTGCTTTCATGCCGGGCAGCACACCCATGATGACGGCCCCGAATGTGGCCAGTCCGAGCGCATAAAGGACGGTCTGGAACGAAATGTCGGGGTTGATCCAGTAGGGGATCGTTTCCATGGAGGCGATCACCGGCTGCAGCCAGCTGAAGGCCGCCTGTGCCAGCGCCAACCCCAGCAGCGCACCCACAGCTGAGAGCGCAATCGCTTCGAGGAATAGCTGCGCGAGAATCCGGCGGCGACTTGCCCCCAGCGCGCTACGTACCGCGATTTCGCCAAAACGCGATACAGTTCGAGCGTAAATGAGGATGGCGAGGTTCACAGCCACTACCACCATCAGCAGGCCGATGAAGATCTGAATGGTGCGCAACATCCGGACGATCACCGGGTGATCGACCATGACGTGTTCGCGCGTATACGGAAGGACAACCGCCCGGAGCTGTGCGTGCGTCTCAGGATGAGCCGCCGCGGTCCGCCGCTCTACGACCGTGAGCTCGGCCTGCGCCTCGTTCAGGGTGGCCCCGGGTGCAAGGCGGCCAAATACGAACAGTGAAGGTCCCTGCAGCCGCTTGTACGCTGACGGATCTGCCGGTAGGGGTGTCCAGAACTCGTGCCTGACAGGAAAGGCAAACCCTTCCGGCATCACCCCCACCAACACGTGAGGAACTCCGCCGAGCTGGATCGTCGACCCGACCACTCCTGGATCAGCCCCGAAGCGCCGCTGCCAGACTTCGTAACCGATCACGACCACATGCCCCGCCCCAGTCCCTTCGTCTTCCGGTAACAGGTATCGCCCGAGCAGCGGGGGGGTCCGAGCGACCCCGAATCCAGATGCCGTCATTTCCGCCACCTTGACGGGCTCCGGCGGGCCGTCTCCGGACGTCAGGTTGCGCGTGATGGTCCGAAAAGCTCCCAATTCACGGATAGAAACAAGATCGTCGCGCCAGGTGACGAAATCATGCAGAATTTTCCGCTCCGCATTGCCGATCCGCCCACGCATGGAGTACTGGATCGCGACCACGCGATCCCCTTCCGGCAAGGGAAGGTCCGAGTGCAGAACCTTGGTGATGCCTTCGAACAAGATTGAGCCGATCGCGATCGCGACTGCGATGGCGAAGCCGCCGATGAGCGTCAGGCCCCGATGCTTGAGCAGCATCCGGAAGCCGAGTCTCAGGTCCAGCGACGAGGCGGGAAGCTGCATCAGGGGCTGTAGAGGTTGAACGCGAGGACAGAGGCGTGACTGCGGACACGCGGGCATGGACATCAAGAGAAATGGGGCACGACCTATTCCACGCCCGCCAGCGGAACGCAACTGACTGGCGGGGTTGTGGTTACAGACGGTTGGGTCGCGGGCGGTGGAGGCAAAAAACCGTTCGCCTGTGGGACATGAGATCCCACAGACGGACGGTAGAGAAGGTACAGCTGGATCGGCGTCAGCCCCTGCCAGGGGTGCCGATCAAGTGCAGCTCAACGGGCCTCAGTCCTGCAGGGAGAACGCCTCGAGCGGGGTGACTCCAACCGCCTTGCCCACACTGCGATAGGGCAGACGGAAGCGCGCGGGCTCCGGCAAGCACACCACGGCGAGCTACTCCGCCCGCAGCGCCTCGGTCGGCTCGACGCCGAGAGCGCGCCGGGTCGGCACGAAGCAGGCGAGCAGGCAGACGCCGGTCATCAGCACCACATAACCCAGGAACATCGCGGCCCCCGCGGCGGTCGGGCCGGTGCTCTCGGCGGCGCTGACGAGCGCGCCGGCGAACAGGCCGCCGACACCGATGCCGAGCGCGAGCTGGCGGAGCGGCCGGCGAAAGATCCCCCCGAGGATGCTGCGCGCGGGGGCGCCGAGCGCTACGCGGATCCCGATCTCTCGGGTGCGCTGCGCCACGGTGAACGCCATCACCGAGTAGATCCCGGCGAGCGAGAGCACCAGCGCCACGACGCTTACCCCGATGATCAGCCAGAACCAGAAGGCGATCAGCAGCAGGTCGCTGCTAGTCACCTCGCTCAGCGGCATCGGGTCGTACAGCCGCAAGTCGGGATCGACGGCGGCGGCGAGCGCGCGCAGCCGCGGCGGGAACGCAGTCGGGTCGCCGCGGAGGTGGACCGCCAGCTGGAGCGGCGCGACATCCCCCGGCGACGCGGGGTGGTAGAACGCCGCGATCTTGGGGTCCTCGTCGCCCGCCGACGTTCCCATGTCCGGCACCACGCCCACGATCTCGTACCACGGCTCGTCTTCCGGCGACCAGCTCGGGTCGCCCCGCCGCTCCTCGAGGAACACGTAGCGCACCCGCCGGCCGATGGGATTGCGGCCGCCGAGTACCCGCTCGACAAAGGATTGATTGACGACGATGCTCCGCGCGCCGCCGGCCAGGTCACCGGAGCCGAAGCCGCGCCCCGTGACGATGGGCGTATTCAGTACTTCGAAAAAGTCGGGATCCACCGCCGCCGAGCTGACGCGGTAGCCTTCCGGCCAGGACGGGTGCAGCGGCGCCGCCCCACCCTCGTCGATCTCGATCAGGCGGTGCGGGTGGTACATCAGCGGGAGCCGCTCGCCGTAAGTGACGCCGGTCACAGCCGGATCGGCGAGGAGCCGCTGCTCCAGATCGCGAAAGGCGGCCGTGAACCGTTCGGCGCGCTGCTCGGCGCGGATCTCGGCCAGCGTCTCCGCCGCATGCTCGCGATCCATTTCGAGGCGCGCGGTCAGGAACTCGTGGGCAGAGAAGGGGATCCGGATCTCATGGATCTGCCGCGCCTCGGATTGCGCGATGTACGCGGCAGCGGGGAAGGTCACGGTCATCGCGACCTGCGCCACGATCACCGCGGTCCACACCCCGCCGAAGCGGAAGCCGCCGCCGCCCGCCGAGGCGCGCTGCAGCCGAGCGCGTAGTCCGCGCGTTACCTTGAGGCCCGGGACCACGCCGATCACCGTCGCCGCGAGGATCGTCAGCCCCACTGAGTAGAGCACCGTGGCAGGCGATAGGCCGGGGCGGAACCAGAACGGCAGCATGCCGTTGAACAGCCCGCCGCCCGCAACGTCGGCCTCGATCACGCCCTGCATCCAGCGCAGCCCCCAGCGGCTGGCGGCGAGGCCGAGCACGGCGCCGAGACCCGCCAGCACCAGCGCCTCGGCGAAGAGCTGCGTGATGATTCGGCCGCGGGTGGCGCCCAGCGCCGTACGCACCGCCAGCTCGCCCTCCCGGGCCGCCGCCCGCGCGAACATCAGCAGCGCGACGTTGCTGGTGACCAGCAGCAACAGCATCACCAGGAACAGGTTCATCGCGCTGAACCCCAACGCCGCGATGTTTGGTAGATAGACCACAGATTTCGCGTACGGCAGCACGCGCGGTCGCAGGTGCCGGTGCGTGTCGGGGTGGTCGGCCGCCGCGCGCCTGCCCCACGCGGCGAGCTCGGCCTGCGCGTCCTCGAGCGACGCGCCCGGCGCGAGCCGCCCGAACACCGCCAGCATCTGCATCCCCTCAGGCGCGAAGTCAAGGGCGTTCAGCCGCAGCGGCACCCACACGCTGTGTGCGACTGGAAAGCCGAACCCTTCCGGCATCACGCCGACGATCGTCGTCTGCTCGTTGCCGAGTTGCACCGTCCGCCCGACGACCCCAGAGTCGCCGCCGAAGCGCCGCTGCCAAACGTCGTGACCGATCACAGCGACGGCGGTCGCGCCGGACTGCCCGTCCGCCTCGACCAGCCCGCGCCCGAGCAGCGGCGCTACGCGCGCCACCCGAAACCCGGCCGGGCTGATCTCCGCGATGCGGAGTGGCTCGCCCAGCCCTTCGCCGGTGATCAGGTTTCGGCCGCGCGTGCGGTAGGCGCCTAGCTCGTCTAGGGTGCGCAGCTCGTGGCGCCAGCGCTCGAAGTTGTCCAGCCGCGGCTCGAGCAGCCGACTCGACTCGGCATCCCGAACGCGTACCCCGACGATCCGGTCGCCGTCCGGCAGCGGCAGCGTCGGCCGTACCACTTGGCTGATGAATTCGAACGCGCCGGCGCCCATCCAGATCGCAAACGCGATCGCCAGCGCGCCGACGAGCGTCAGGCCCGGGTACTTGACCAGCATCCGAAAGCCCAGCTTGAAGTCCAGCCAGGAGATACCGATTCTCATAAAATTACTCCGCTCGAAGTGCTTCGGTGGGTTCGATTCACAGGGCCCGCCGCGTGGGAACGATGCAGGCAAGCAGGCACGCTCCCAGCATCAGCGCCGCGTACGCCAGAACAAGCGCGAACCCGGGGGTGCGGCCCAGCGTACGCAGCGCGTAGCGGGCATCCTGCAGGATCCGATTCATGGTGCGAGAGAGGATGATGATGGAGCATGGTGAACCACGCTGTCGATGCCCCTCCCATAGGGAAGCGTCGTGCCCGATGCTCGCCGTCGGGACAACCCGTTGGTGGACATACGGATGGAGCCTCATCCTTCGGACCCTGCGCGGCGCGGCGAGCGTTCACTTGCGGGACCGACACGTCCCGGAATCGGACAGTGGGGAGGCGACCGACGTTCCGCCACAATCGACGGTTTCACTCGCCCCCGGACCAGCGGCAGCGATACCACCTGGTAGATCGTGAGCAACTCGAGTCGAGCGCCCACCTGCCTCAAACACAAGAGGCGCAAAGGCGCAAGAAGGCCGGGGGTGTGAATCGCGCCTGGGGCCGCGGGGGTATGAGCGTCGGCTGGCGGTGACCACCCGTTCAGTGCGATCTTGGTGGGTGCGGACCCCGCCGTCATGGCGAGTCGACGTGATTGGCCGGTGGCGGGATCACGTACGGGGCTACAGGCGAGGAGACCAGGCTCATGCTGGATGTGGCGGAGTTCACCCGCTGGCGGGCGGCGGATGCGCGGCGCGGCTGTCCACGCCGCGGCGGGGCTCCATAACTGGTGCTGCTTCCTGGCGGAGCAATCCCGCTCGATATCCGAATGCGAATGCGGATGCTTCCGGTGCTCCGGCCTCTCTCCCGGTTCCGCACCTATCTCCCTGCGAAGACTCGACGGTGTCGTTGTAGTAGACCCGGTTTCCGGAGGACGTGGCGGGACCTTGGAGTGGCGTTCGACGTGCTCCGAAACCATGTGCTCGGGCTGTGATTCTTGGCTGAGCGGACGCGATAATCCTGAAATTTTTCTTTGGTCTGATTACGGCTCTGGCCACCGCAGCAATCTGCGGGTGCGGCGCGGCGGCCGCGCAGGCACCCGCGGAGTCGTTCCTCCATGAATCGTGGACGGTGCAGGACGGGCTCCCCGTCAACTCGGTCACACGCCTGCTTCAGGGGCCTGCCGGCTATCTCTGGCTCGCCACCTGGGACGGGTTGGTCCGGTTTGACGGCGATCATTTCAACATCTTCAACACCGGCAACACGGAATCACTCCCCAGCAACCGCATCGTGGAGCTGGCCGAGGGCGCGGACGGCAGCCTCTGGATTCGGACCGAGCAGAACCACCTGGTGCGGCGGCGGGGGGGCGAGTTCACGCACTTCGGTACCGCGCATGGGCTGCGCGACCGCAGCACGCAAAGCATCTATCTCGATGCGGACGGCGGCGTCTGGATCGGGACCGACCAGGGCGTGTTCCGCCTGGCAGGTGATCGCTTCGTCCCGGTGGCGGAGCAGGCGATCCGCGGCGAGGTCGAGACGCTGTTCCGCGATGCCGCGGGCATCCTGTGGGTGGGAACACGGGGTCAGGGGCTGTACCGCGTTCGCGGCGACCAGATCATGCACCTCGATACCGCGACGGGACTCGCGTCGAGCTGGGTCACCAAGGTTCGGCAGGATCGAGAGGGAGCAGTGTGGATCGGGACGGCGGCGGGCGTGGACCGCTACCGGCAAGGCGAGATCGAGCCCGTGGTAAGCAATTCCGGCCGCCCGCTCGGGCAGCAGGTCAATGACCTCCGCGCCGCCCCCTCGACCGGCGAGGTCTGGGTCGCGGCGGAACGGGGCGTCTACGTCGCGCGCGGCGGGCGGCTGCACCCCGTTATCGAAACGCCCGGCCAGGTCTCCAATCCGGCGGTACGCTTCGATCCGACGGGCACGGTCTGGTACGCGGTCGGCGACCGGCTCTACCGGGATGGACAGATCGTCTTCCGGATCCCGTTCGACGGCCCGGCTGAGCAGCGCCCGACGCTGCGGATCGAGGATTTCGCCTGGGACAACGAGGGCAGCCTCTGGATCGCGACGCAAAGCAGCGGGCTCTTTCGGCTGAAGCCCTCCCTCTTCCGCGTCTACAGCACCGCCGAAGGCGTCGCGCACCGCAACGTGGCGGTCGTGCTGGAGGACCGCGCCGGCGCGATCTGGGTCGGCACGCAGGGGCGCGGGCTCAGCCGCGTGACCGGCGATTCGGTCACCAGCTACACGCCCGACCACGGCTTCGCCGGCTTCATCTTCGCCCTGATGCAGGACAGACAGGGGGATCTCTGGGCGGGAACCCTGCGGCTGGGCATCCTGTACTGCCGGCTGCCGGCGATGGCCTGCGGCGCGCCGCCGGGCGGGCAGCCCGCCCCCGGTGGCACGGTGCGGGCGCTCCACCAGGACGCGGCGGGCGACGTGTGGGCGGGCACCGACCAGGGGCTCTTCCGCTTGCGCCGTGGCGTCTGGGAGCGCATGGCGCCGGGCGGGGAGCTGAAGTCCAGCCCCGTGCGGGTCTTCCGCGAGGCACCCGACGGCACGCTCTGGATGGGCACCAACGGCGGCGGCGTCCTGGCGTACCGGCGCGGGCGTTTCTCACGCATCACCACGGCGGACGGCCTGCCGAGCAACCTGGTCCGCTCCCTCTTTCTGGGCGCGCGCGGCCGGCTCTGGGTGGGCACCGAGGGGCGCGGGCTCGCCCGCATCACCGTGGCGGCGAGCCCGACGGGCGAGGTGAGGGCGAGCGAAACCCGCCTCGTGCGCCAGCGGGACGGCCTCTTCGACGAGGTGATCCACCAGATGCTGGAAGACGATTTCGGCCGGCTCTGGATGAGCACCAACCGCGGCATCTTCTGGGTGGCGCTGTCGGAGCTGGAGGCGTTCGCGGATGGCCGCGTCCCGCGCATCCACTCGACGGCCTATACCGAGCGCGACGGGCTGCGCAACCGCGAGGCCAACGGCGGCAACAGTCCCGCCGGAATCCGCGCCCGCGAAGGCCGCCTCTGGTTCGCCACGCAGGACGGCGTGGTCGTGGTGGACCCCGCCCGCATCCGGCGCAACGTGGTGCCGCCGCCTGTCGTCGTCGAGCAGCTCGCCACCCGCGAGCGGACGCTGTCGGCGGGCGCCGCTCGCCTGGCGCTCGCCCCGGACGAGCGCGACTTCGAGATCGACTACACGGCGCTGAGTCTGCTGGCCCCGGAGAACGTGCGCTTCCGCTACCGCCTGGAGGGACTCACCGACGAGTGGACGGACGCGGGCAACCGGCGTACCGCTTTCTATACCAACGTGCCGCCGGGGCGCTACACCTTCCGCGTCGTTGCCAGCAACAACGACGGCGTGTGGAACGAGAAGGGCGCGGCGCTCGAGCTGACGGTCGCACCGCGGTTCTACGAGACGAGGGCAGCGTACGCCCTGACCGCGCTCATCCTCCTCCTGCTGGGCGGGGTCGCCTTCCAGTGGCGGCTACGGAGCCTGCGCCGCCGGGAGCGCGAGCTGACGCGGCTGGTCGGGGAGCGCACGGCGGCGCTGCGGCAGCACGAGACACAGCTCGAGGCGCGAAATGCGGAGCTGGCCGCGCTGCACGAGGCGAGCTCGCGCCTGTTCACCAACCTGAGCCACGAGTTCCGCACGCCGCTCACGTTGATCCTGGGGCCGCTGCGTGGTCTGCTCGATGGCCGCCACGGCCGACTGGACCCAAGTGCGCGCGAGCAGGGCGAACTGATGCAGCGCAGCGGCCAGCGGCTGCTGCGCCTGATCAACCAGATTCTCGACCTCACCAGGCTGCAGGCGGGCGGCGTGGCGCTCGACCGCCGCACGCACGACCTGAT
>JBBSMO010000089.1:0-8025 GCA_038233155.1 Longimicrobiales bacterium | reverse complement strand
GTTATGCCCCACCCCCCCCCCCGGGGTACCATACCCAAATCATGTCGTAGGGTGTTGCCCGGGGGGGCCCGCCGCGGGCGCGGGGCCCACCCTCTGCAGCTCCTTGGGGCGCACGCTTCTTGCCCGTCGCGAGAGGCTGGGCCCCTTTTTCATTATTCCCAAACCAGCCAGCTCATGCCGCGTTGCGCGCAATGTGGAACGGAACACTCATCGGACTCGGATGCTTGCCCGGCGTGCGGGGTACTTGCGGTGACTGCCGCCTGCGCCGCACATCCGGATCGCGAGGCGGTCGCACGTTGCGTGATTTGCGGCCGTCTCGTTTGCGAGGAATGCAGCACGGGAGAGGGCCAGGCCGCGCTGTGTTCCGAGCACCGCACCGTGCCGGTGATCGAGGGGTGGGCGCAGGTATACACCGCGAGCAGCGAGATCGATGCGCAGCTCGTCCGTGAAAACCTCGAAGCGGACGGCATAGACGCGCAGGTCTACTCGCAACGGGATCGCGCCTTCTCGATCGACATAGGAGAGCTCAGCCTGGTACGGGTTCTGGTGCCCGTCTGGGAATACCAGAAGGCAGCCGCCGCCATCGAAGGGCATACAGATTCGGAAGGCGAGGTCGCCTTCGCCTGCGGCGAGTGCGGCGAGAGCTACGATGCGGGGAACCAGAGCTGCACGTCGTGCGGCGCATCACTGGGTTAGCCGCAGGCGCCGGTGAAACTTCCTGTGGTGGCGGTGGTCGGCCGCCCGAATGTCGGAAAATCTACCTTCTTCAACCGCGTTCTCGGGGCGCGCGTAGCTATTGTTGAGGACCGCCCCGGCGTAACCCGAGACCGCAACTTCGCGCGGGCGGAGTGGGCCGGGCGCCACTTCTTCCTGGTAGATACCGGCGGCATGATCGAGGGGTCGGATCAGGCGATGGACCGGCTCGTACGCCAGCAGGTGCTTGCCGCCATCGAGCAGGCAGATGTGGTTCTGCAGTTGGTGGATGGCAAGGACGGGCCGCAACCGCTCGATGAACACGTCGCCGAGCACCTCCGCCGCGCCGCGAGGCCCTCGCTGCTGGTCGTGAACAAGATGGATAATCTCGGCGACGCCACCGCTGTCGCGCACCACGACTTCTGGGCGCTGGGAATGGGAGAGCCGCTCCCGGTGAGCAGCATCAGTGGCAAGGGCAGTGGTGATGTGCTGGACGCCCTCGTCCAGCTGCTGCCTGAAGCCGCCGAGGAAAAGGACTCCGCAATCCGTGTTGCCGTCATCGGCCGCCCGAACGTAGGCAAGTCCAGCCTGGTGAACCGGTTGCTCGGCGAGGAGCGGCTGGTGGTATCCGAGGTGGCGGGCACCACGCGCGACTCGATAGACACGCCGCTACGGTATCACGACCGCAACCTGATCTTCGTAGACACGGCCGGTCTGCGGCGCCGTTCGCGCATCGACGCGGGAGTCGAGTACTTCAGCTCGCTCCGGACCGAGCGGGCGATAGAACCGGCGGACGTATGCCTGCTGATGATCGACGCAACCGAAGGCGTGCACAAGCAAGACCTGAAGATCGCCGAGAAGGCCTGGGATTCCGGGTGCGCCCTCGTCCTGGTAGCCAACAAGTGGGACCGCGTCGAGCGCGATACCATGACCGCGCCCAACTTCGAAAAGGCTGCCCGCCGCAAAGCGCCCTTTCTGGAATGGGTGCCCTTTCTGTTCACCAGTGCCGAAACCGGCCAGCGGGTGACGAAAACCCTCGAGCTGATCTTGCAGGTTTTCGAAGAGCGCTCGCGCCGCATCCCGACGCACGACGTGAACGAGGTGCTGCGGGAACTGGTTGCGCGCGCACGCCCGCCGCACGTACAGGGGCGGGCGATCAAGCTGCTTTATGGAACGCAGGTCAGCGTGGACCCGCCCGCCATCAGCATCTGGTGCAACCTGCCCGCCGCCGTGCCAGAGACCTACCTTCGGTATCTCCACAACGGGTTCCGCGCGCGATGGGGCTTCGTGGGGTCGCCGCTCCGCATCCGCCTGCGACAGCGGGAGGGGACGAGTTGACCGGGCTGCTTCTGCTCGCCAGCTACCTGATCGGGGCCATCCCCAGCAGCTACATCGCCGGGCAGTTGGCGCGGGGGATCGACCTGCGCGAGCATGGCAGTGGCAACCTAGGCGCAACCAATGCGTTCCGGGTACTCGGCGCGCGGGTCGCAGCGCCTGTGATGCTGTTCGACATCTTCAAAGGGTTTTTGCCCGCCCGGGCCTTCCCGTTGCTCGATTCTTCGCCGCGGTGGGAATGGGCGCTGCTGTATGGTTTCGCCGCTATTTTAGGTCATGTCTTCCCTGTCTACATGGGGTTCCGCGGGGGCAAGGGAGTCGCCACCGCTACGGGCGTATTTTTAGCGCTCTCGCCTCTTGCGGTCGGCATCGCCGCGGCGGTTTGGGGAGTGGTGCTTCGCATCTCGCGCATGGTTTCGCTCGCTTCGCTCGCGGCTGCCGCGACACTGGTCCTCGCGCTCGCTCTCACAGAGCGCCGCCCCGCCGTGGTCGGCCTAGGCGGCGCGATAGCGCTGTTCGTCGTGTTCTCCCACCGCTCGAACATCGGCCGGATTCGCCGCGGCGCCGAACCGCGCTTCGGCGAGCGCCCAACTGTTCCACAGACGCCACTTGGCGAATAGTCGCTGTGACTACGGAACGCATCGCCGTTATCGGAGCCGGTAGCTGGGGGACGGCGCTCGCCAACCTGCTTGCGAAAAAGGGCTTCGACACTATCGTCTGGGCGTACGAGCCAGAGGTGGCCGGGGCGATCCAGCGGGACCATCGCAACCCGCGCTACCTTTCGGATGTGCCGCTCTCGCCGGCGTTGCGTGCTACCGCCGAGATGGAAGAGGCCGTATCCGGCGCCACGGCGCTGCTCTCCGTCAGCCCTTCGCATGTGGTGCGCACGACCCTGCGGGCCGCTGCACCCTTTCTGCACCCGGAAGCGCTGGTGATCAGCGCCTCGAAGGGGATCGAGGTCGAGACCCTCGAAACCATGGACCAGGTGCTGCTCGCCGAATTGCCGGCCACGGTGGCGGAAGACGCCGCCTTCCTTTCAGGCCCCAGCTTCGCGCTCGAGGTAGGGCGCGAGCAGCCTACCGCGGTTACGGTTGCTTCCCGCGCGCAAGCTGCGGCCGGGAGGGCACAGTCGCTCTTCCAAACTCCCTACTTCCGTGTTTACACCAGCAGCGATGTGCGCGGGGTAGAACTAGGCGGCGCGCTCAAAAACGTGATCGCCATTGCCGCCGGTGTCGTAGACGGGCTCGGCTTCGGCCACAACACGCGTGCGGCGTTGATCACAAGGGGGCTCGCGGAAATCACCCGGCTCGGAATTGCACTCGGTTCGGCTCCGAGAACCTTCGCGGGCCTCGCCGGAATGGGCGACCTGATCCTCACCTGCACGGGCGGTCTGAGCCGCAACCGCTCGGTAGGCGTCGAATTAGGGAAAGGAAGAGGTTTAGACGAAATACTCGCCGGAATGACGATGGTGGCAGAAGGGGTGCGCACCACGCGCTCTGCCCGGGCACTCGCTGCCCGTACCGGCGTCGAGATGCCCATTGTAGAGGAGGTATACGCGATGCTCTTCGAGGGGCGTGATGCCGCCCAAGCTGTCGAACGGCTGATGCTGCGCGACCCCAAGCCGGAGCATTGGGAATGAGTGCCCCCTCCCGGCCGGCTACCGCGAAACGGGCGGCGACATCCGGGCCGCTGGGGCCGCGCCCGCGCTCGTACTACTCAATTGGCGAGGTGTGCGAGATGTTGGATCTGAAGCCGCACGTGCTCCGGTATTGGGAGACGCAGTTCAAGGAGCTATCGCCCTTCAAGAATCGCTCAGGCAACCGTGTGTACCGGCCGGAAGATATCGAACTGATCTCGCTGATCCAGCAGCTAGTGCACGACCAGCGATACACCCTCGAGGGTGCACGGCACCGCCTGGGCGAACTCAAGGAGCAGGGTGATGCGGGAGATGAGGTCGCCGCGTCGCTCGAGCAGTCGGTGTTGCGTACTCTGCAGGCCGAACTGGAAGAGCTGCTCGTGGTGTTGGACCCAAAGATCGGTTGACCCGCCCGATCGCCTCAGGTAGATTGGCCGCCATCTCATGCTGATTCTCTGCACCAATGACGACGGGTACCTCGCTACCGGGCTTGAGGTTCTAGTCCGGGCGGCTGGCTCTATCGGCGATGTCCGGGTGGTTGCGCCGGACCGTGAGCAGAGTGCAAGCAGCCATTCGCTGACCATGCACTACCCGCTGCGCGCACGAAGTTCGCGCGAAGGCCGCTTCCATGTGGACGGAACGCCGACGGATTGCGTGGCGCTGGCCGTCGGCGCCCTCTTGGACGAACGCCCCCAGCTCGTCCTGTCCGGCGTCAATCACGGTCCCAATATGGGAGAGGATGTGCTCTACTCCGGCACCGTGGCCGGTGCCATGGAGGCCACCATTCTCGGCATTCCCGCCGTTGCCGTTTCCTTCGCGGGCCGCGAGGCGGGCGACATTGCGTCCTTCGAACCACTGCTCGCCGCTTTGCTGCCGCAACTGGTAGATCGTTCCGATTTTCCCGCCGAAACCCTGCTAAACATCAACCTGCCGCCGGTACCCCCGCACGAGGTGAAGGGCGTGCAGGTTACCAGGTTAGCGCGCCGCGTCTACAACGACTCCCTTACGAGGGCGCGCGACCCCAGCGGGCGCGAATATTTCTGGATCGGCGGGGGCGGCGTCGAATGGATCGCGCCCGAAGGCACCGATGCGCGCGCGGTTAAGGATGGCTACGTCAGCGTCACACCGCTGCATCTCGATCTTACCAACCATGCGCTGCTCGAGGATGTGAACCGCTGGAAGCTGGCGCTGTGAAAGAGCGCTTTGTTGCGCAACGCCGCGCCCTGATCGAGAAGATCCGTTCGAAAGGGATCAAAGATCTCGAGGTGCTCCGCGCTTTCGACCAGGTGTCACGCCACGACTTCCTTCCGCCGGCGATGGCGCACCGCGCGTACGACGATGCGCCCGTGCCGATCGGTTTCGGGCAGACGGCGTCGCAGCCGTCGCTGCAGGCGCTGTACATGGAGCTGCTCGATCTGAACCCGGCAGACAAAGTGCTCGAGATCGGCACCGGCTGCGGCTATCAGACGGCGATCCTCGCGCACTTGGTAGACAGGGTCTACTCCGTTGAGCGTATTCCCGAACTCTCCAACCGCACCCGCACCGTGCTCGACCGGCTTCGCCTTTCAAAAGTCGCATTGATGGTGGGAGATGGAACCGTCGGGTGGAGCCGCTACGCTCCGTACGATGCCATTCTCGTCGCTGCCGCCGCTCCCGATGTGCCCGCACCCCTGGTCGAGCAGCTTGCCCCAGGCGGGCGGATGTTGGTCCCCGTCGGGCCGCGTAATGTGCAACGGCTGGTGCTCGTGCGCCGCACCGATGAGGGCATTGAGCAGGATGAGGTTGTCAGCTGCACCTTTGTTCCGCTGCTCGGCCGGTTCGGCTGGGCCGACGAGGACCGGGAGCGCGCATGACGCAGGAACAGGCAACCCGTCAGGCGCGGCCCGGGCCGGTGCGGCGGCTTTATGACTGGGTCCTTGGCTGGGCGGAGCGCCCCGGCGGCCCCGTCGCGCTGTTCATCCTTTCGTTCGCCGAGTCGTCGTTTTTCCCCATTCCTCCCGATGTGCTGCTGATCGCGCTCGCGCTAGGGCGCCCGAAGCGGGCCTTCTGGTACGCGGGGCTATGTACGGTCGCATCGGTGCTGGGTGGCGTTGCCGGTTACTACATCGGGATGGGGCTCTTCGAGCAGGTTGGCCGGCCGATTCTCGACTGGTATCATGCCATGGACAAGTTCGAAACCGTCGGCCGCCTTTATCGTGAGAATTTGGTGCTGGCGCTCGGTTCGGCCGGCTTCACGCCCATCCCTTACAAGGTGTTCACCATCGCAGCGGGAGCGTTTTCCATTCCGCTGTTGCCCTTCATCACAATTTCGGCGGTCAGCCGCGGCCTGCGCTTTTTACTCGTCGCGGGTTTGATCTTCTACTTCGGACCGCCCATCAAGAACTTCATCGACAAGTACTTCAACCTGCTCTCGATCCTGTTCGTGGTGCTTCTCGTAGCCGGCTTTCTCCTGGTGCGGGTGTTTCTCGGTTGACAGAGGTTTCGGGGGGCGCCTACCTTGAACGAGCCCGCTACAATGCACCGGGCGCCGCCACCGGCGCCCGGTGCTGCTCTCTTCCCCCATTCTACCGGGGCCGGCATGGATGACACCCGCTCCACCACCCGCGACGCTTCGTTTCCGCTGCCGGAGCCATTCTTCCGTCCGGATGCAGCCGCCCATGCCGGTGATGCGGCGCCACGCCCCTCGGCACCTTTGCCGCCCTATGCCGCACCGTCTCCTCAGAGTAGCGCTCCCGCCGCGACGGGTTTCGATCCTGCCTACAAGGAGCAGTTTGCACTCGCCGAAGAAATCGGCAACCTGGATGTAGAACTGCCGGAGCCGCCCGGACGAGCTGCAGATGAGGCTGGCGAGCCCGAACTCTCCGCGTGGATGCGCTGGATCGATTCCGCGGGACGCGAGCCGCCCGCCGCAACGCCGGCCGCGGCAACGCCCCCCCCAACCGCTGCCCGGCACGACACTGTTGGCGCGCCTGCCGCTGGCCCCCCGGCGCCCGCGAACGTCTCCCCCGAGGGTAGCGGCACCGCCGAGGATGCGCTCGCCGAGTTGGCAGAGCGCCTGGAAGGGATTGCCGCGACCCTGCGCACTGCGACCCCTGAAGGTCTGCTCGCACCGAGCGACGATCCGCTCGCGCTGCTGATCTCCGGCTATGCGCTGGGATATGCGCAGGGGCGCTCCCGCTCCGTCGGCGGTTGACCCCGCGGATCGCCCGCAATAACCTTCTCCCGCAGCTAGGTTGCCGCCCTCGTAGCTCAGGTGGATAGAGCGCAGGATTCCTAATCCTGAGGCCGCTGGTTCGAGTCCAGCCGGGGGCATAACGGGACTGCGGATTGCGGAGTGCGGAATGACAGCGCCGGTCATCCTGGGGAGTGGAGCGACGAAGGATCTGCCCTGAGCTTGCCGAAGGGAGCTCCTGCGGGATGCTCCCTTCAGTGCCAGCAGGCTACGTTCGTGAAGACAAACCCTCGCGGAGTGCGGATTGCCGGGTGGGTACTGGTCACCGGTCCCTGGTCACTACCCGTTCAAATCCCGTGCTCCTTGAACAGCCGCCGGCGCAACGCCGTGCGGTCGCGGATGCGCTCCGGCGGCCAGCGGAAGCAGAACTTGGTCATTGCAGCGGCCACCTCGCGATTTACGCCGCGCCAGTTGTCCCCCGCAGCGCACAGCCCCCCGAGCCACCATCCCCGCACCAAATCAGCCAGCGCGACCAGATCCGCCGCCCGCTCGGAAGGGTTATCTGCTCCGCCCGGCCGGGCGGGGCTCACAACCGGTGCTACGTCCCTTCGATGTGTTATCTTTGGTGCAGCTACCAAAATTGCTGGTTTCTCCCGCTACGTTTTCGGGAGGTGACGAACCTTTGCGGATTCATGGCCGGAATGACACTCGCGCAGACCCTTGCAGCGGAGGTGAAGCGCCGCCGCACCTTTGCCATCATCAGTCACCCGGATGCGGGCAAGACGACGCTCACGGAGAAGCTGCTGCTGTACGGCGGTGCGATCCACCTCGCGGGCAGCGTCAAGGCGCGGCGCGCGGAGCGCCATGCTACCAGCGACTGGATGAAGCTCGAGCAGGAGCGCGGCATCTCGGTCACTTCGAGCGTGCTGCAGTTCGAATACCGGGGGATGCAGATCAACCTGCTGGACACGCCCGGCCACGCCGATTTCTCAGAAGATACCTTTCGCACCCTGATTGCCGCCGACAGTGCGGTGATGCTGCTGGACAACCGCAAAGGCGTAGAGGAGCGCACCCGTCAGCTCTTCGAGGTATGCCATCGGCGCAAGATGCCCATCTTCACCTTTGTCAACAAGTGTGACCGGCCGGGGATGGAGCCGCTGCAGCTGCTGGACGATGTCGAGCGCGACCT
>JBBSMO010000088.1:0-8047 GCA_038233155.1 Longimicrobiales bacterium | reverse complement strand
TCCATCATCCCCGCGCCGGTACGGTCGCGGAGCTCCTTCACCTCAGCCGCCGAAATAGCCATCGGTCAATTTCTCTTGGGTTGGTTTCTCAGACACAACACGGGGCCACGCACGGATTCCGGGTGGCCCCATGGTACGATCGCAGCGGCGACCGAAGATCAACCTGATGCAGACTCTCCGCTGCCGCCGCTCTCTTCGTCCCCGCCCGAGCGCAGGCCGGCAATTGCTTCCGGCTTCGGCCGGCGCTTGCGGCGCGGGCGGCGCTTGGCGGGGCTGCGGTCTTCGTCCGCAGGGGCGGCTTCGCCGGTTTCGGTCGAGTAGGTCGTCACCTCGGCTTCCTCGGCGCGGCGCCGGTCCTCGGCCGGGAGCGCGGCCCTAGCTTCCACCACGGAATCGGCGATAGCCTGCGACAGCACCGTTACCGAGCGGATGGCGTCGTCGTTCCCCGCCACAGGCACCGTCAGCAGGTCGGGGTCGGCGTTGGTGTCGGCGATGGCGACCACCGGGATGCCCAGCTTGTTCGCCTCGCGCACGGCGATCCGCTCCTTGCGCGCGTCCACCACGAAGAGCACGCCCGGCAGGCGTGCCATGTCTTTGACGCCGGAGAAATACTTGTCGAGCCGTTCCCGCTCGCGCTCGAGCATCAGCCGCTCCTTCTTGGTATAAAACTCGAAGGCACCTTCCTCCTGCCCGCGTTCGAGCTCGCGCAACCGGCGGATCTGCTGCTTGATGGTCGAAAAGTTCGTAAGCATGCCGCCCAGCCACCGCTCCGTCACGTAGAACGAGGAAGAGCGCTCGGCCTCCACCTGAATTATGTTGCGAAGCTGCCGTTTGGTGCAGACGAAGAGCACCCGTTCGCCGCGGGAGATAACATTGCGCACCATCGCCTGCGCCAGCTCGAGCTGCCGCAGCGTCTTCTTGAGATCGATGATGTAGATGCCGTTGCGTTCGGCGAAGATGAACTTGCGCATCTTCGGGTTCCACCGGCTGGTTTGGTGGCCGAAGTGAACGCCGGCTTCGAGCAGGTCCTGAATCTGGGGCTGGGCCATGAAATCGAGTTCGTTGGTTGTGTCTGCCACCACCGTCATCCGCCGGTGCCCACCGCACTCGTATGCGGCACCCGGGCCCGGCGTCGGGTTGGTGTGTGAGATTGGTAGCTGCCGGCTGCCAGCCCGGGCAATGCTCCGCGCGGCAACCCGCAGCAGCTAGTCTTCCGCCGCAGTCTTCTACCGCTTCGAGAACTGGAACCGCTTGCGCGCCTTGGGGCGGCCCGGCTTTTTACGTTCCACCTCGCGGGCGTCACGGGTCAGCAGCGACTCGGCCCGCAGGAGGCGGCGGTACTCGGGGTCGATTTTGAGCAGCGCCCGCGCCACACCTAAGCGGATTGCGTCCGCCTGCCCGCGTATCCCGCCGCCGTTCACATTCACTTTGACATCGTACTGGTTCTGGGTCGCCGTTGCCCCGAAAGCCTGCTCGGCGGACTGCCGGAGCACCGCCCGCGGAAAGTAGTTCTCGAGGGTCCGGCCATTGACCTTCCACTGGCCGTTGCCGGGCCGGAGATACACTCGTGCCACCGACCTTTTCCGCCGCCCCACGGCGTGCGTCTGGTCCGCGGGGGGAATGTACCGCTTGGTGCGCCGGGAGCCAGGAGCCGCGGGAGTAGGGGGCGCGGGCGGCGCACCTTCCCCCGCCGCCTGAGGCGCTTCCGCCGCTTCCTGCGAGTTTTGCGTTTCGCCAGCCGCAGCCGACGGCTGAGTTTCGTCTGCCATTCCGAGTGTCAAAAGGTGAGAGGTTCCGGGTTTTGACCTTGGTGCGGGTGCTCCGCGCCAGCGTAGACGCGCATCTTGCCGTACATCTGCCGCCCGAGTGCGTTCTTGGGCAGCATCCCCTTGACCGCCAGTTCGATCACCCGCTCGGGGTGCTTCTCCCTCATGCGCCGGAAAGGGATGTGCCGCTCGTTGCCCATGTAGCCCGAGTGCCGGAAGTAGGTCTTCTGGTCTTCCTTGCGACCGGTCAGCCGGATGCCGGCGGCGTTGATCACGACTACGTGATCGCCGGTGTCAAGGTGCGGCGTGTACATGGGCTTGTGCTTGCCGCGCAGAACGCGCGCGATTTCGGTCGCGATGCGGCCGAGCACCTTGCCCTGTGCATCTACAACAAACCAACGGCGTTCGATCTCGCCTGCTTTGACGGAATAGGTCTTCATCAGAAACTCGATGTGCCGCGGCTAACGCCGCAGCGCACAGGAACAGGAAAGCGCCCCCGCGATCTCCCCAGGGAGCCACGGAAGACGCCGCCAACTACAGACCGGAAGAATAGACCCGCCGCCGTTCTCTGTCAACCCGCCGGTACCATTCTCTAATGCCTGCGGTAGCCGCATTGGCTCAGCGGATCAGCTCGCCGATGCGCCCCCAGCGGATCCCCGTCAGCCACGCGAAGGCGGAGGGCGCGCGGCGGAACGAGTAGTAGACCATCATCGGGCGGCCTTTAACGGCGGCCGCATCCACAAAGCCCCAGTACCGGGAATCTTCGGAGTTGTCGCGATTATCGCCCAGCACGAAGAACTTGCCGGCAGGCACTACGAGGGGGCCCCAATTGTCTCGGGACGGGTGATACAGGCGGGCGAGCGCGGAGCCCGGGAGATAGTCACGCTGCCACATCATCCGAGCGTCCGCGGGGTCAGCGAAGGGGTCGACGTGGCGGGCAAAGGGTTCGTCCTGCCGCTCGCCATTCCGGAACAGAACCTTGTTCCGCATCTGGAGCGTATCGCCAGGCAGCCCTACCAGCCGCTTCACATAGTTCCGGTCGGGCTCGTGCGGCGGAAGAAAGACGATGACCTCGTCGTACTGCGGGTGCGAAAAAGCGGGCAGCCGCGCCTTGGTCGCTGGAATCTCCGCCCCGTAAACGGCTTTGTTGACGAGCAGAAAATCGCCCACTAAAAGGGTGTTCTCCATCGAGCCGGTCGGAATCCGGAACGCCTCGACCACGAAGGTCCGCACCAGCAGGAACAGCAAGATCGCCGTCGAAACGACCTTGAACCACTCCCACGCCCAGCGGCCGGAAGAGAACGGTTGCGGCGCGGGGGCGGGGCGGTGACGTTCGGTCGCGTCGCTCTGGTCCGGCGCCGGAGCACCGTCAGCGGAGGGGGGCTGCGGTGGGTTGCTCTCAGGCATCAGGCATCAGCCGGAACGAGTTGTTGAGCCAAAGGGAACAGATGAGGACGTTCATCAGCGGCATCGTACCCGCCGCTGAAACCGCGCGTTCCAGCCGCACCCCGGGAGGGAGTCCCAAACGCTGTTGGTGCCCGGGCTTGCCCGGGTCCGCGGCAGGCGTCGCCGGGTTCATGGCCGCGGGCTCAATACGGCCCGGCGGCGTAGTTGTCGATCTGTGCGCGCTGCAGCTTGCCCGAGTAGTCCAGGTAGCCAACCTTGGTTTCCGAGTAGAACTCGTACACCTCCCAGCCGCCTTCGCGGTGCCCGTTGCCGGTTTGTTTCACGCCGCCGAAGGGCAGGTGAGCCTCCGCGCCGATGGTGGGCGCGTTCACGTAGGTTATGCCGTTTTCCAGCTCGTTCAACGCGCGGAAGGATGCGTTCACGTCCTGTGTGTAGATCGAGCTGGATAGCCCGTAACGCACCTCGTTGTTCACGCGGATCGCTTCGTCCAGATCCGAGAAGCGGATAACCGATAGCAGCGGCCCGAACACCTCTTCGGTGGCCAGGCGGCTGCCGGCGCGCACCCCGGTGAAGATTGTCGGCTGGAAGAAGAAACCGTCGTCCAGCCCCGGGCCCGTGGCGCGTTCTCCGCCCAGCGCGAGTTCTGCTTCTGCTTTGCCTGTTTGCACGTACCGCTCCGTCTTTTCGACGGCTGCCCGGGTGATCAGCGGGCCCACTTCCGTGCCATCTTCAAGACCATCGCCTAGGCGCAGCGTGGCCGCACGCTCGACCAGCCGCCCGACGAACTCGTCGTGGATCTCCTCGTGCAGCAGCAGCCGCGACGTTGCGGTGCAGCGCTGCCCCGTGGTGCCGAAGGCGCCCCACAGCACACCATCCAGCGCGAGCTCCATGTTGGCGTCCGGCATGACGATTTGGGCATTCTTGCCCCCCATCTCGAGTGAAAGGCGCTTGTGCATCTCGCCGCATACCCGGCCGATGGCGCTCCCTACGTCGGTAGACCCGGTGAACGAAATCACCGGTACCTCCGGGTGCGCTACAATGGCGGCCCCGATCTCCTCGCCCAGGCCATGCACCAGGTTGACGACCCCCGCCGGGATTCCGGCCTCGGCGGCAATTTCGACCAGCAGCGATGAGGTGTGAGGCACATCTTCCGCCGGTTTCAAGATCACACTGTTCCCGCAGAGCAGCGCCGGGAACATCTTCCAGGTCGGAATCGCGAGAGGGAAGTTGAAGGGGGTGATGAGCCCTGCGACCCCAATCGGGCGGCGGTAGGTCATCGCCCACTTGTCGCGCAGCTCGGATGGGACGGTGTGCCCGAATAGCCGGCGCCCTTCCGTGGCCGCATAGAAGGCGGTGTCGATGCCCTCCTGCACATCGCCCTTGGTTTCGAGCACCACCTTGCCCATCTCGCGAGTGGCCGCGCGGGCGATCTCCTCCTTGCGCTCGCTGAGCAGCTCGCCCACCCGGCGCAGCACCGCCCCGCGCTCGGGGGCCGGGGTGCGCCGCCAGATCTCGAAGCCGCGCTTTGCGGATTCGACGGCACGCGCGAGGTCCTTCTCGCCCGAGCGCGGCCACAACCCGATCAGGTCGCTCTGCCGCGCCGGATTGCGATTTTCGAAGTAGTCGCCGGTGGAAGGCTCGACCCACTCGCCGCCGATGAAGTTTTTGTGCTTGTCAGCCATAATCTCGTAAAACCTGAAGATTGAGGGTGTGAGATTGTCAGAAGTGCGCTTCCTCGAAATTACGAATGAGACGTACGGCCGGGCATGGGATCAGTCTTCTCTGACCAGCTCATAGCGCTCGATCTTCTTGTACAGGTTCGAGCGCGGCATCTCGAGAATCCGCGCGGTTTCCGAAACGTTCCATTCGTGCTCTCGCAGTTTCTGGAGAATGAAGGATTTCTCGGCGGTTTCCTTGAACTCGCTAAAAGTCGTACACGCCAGCAGATCGCCGGACAAGCCAGCGCCAGGCGCGCGGCCGGTTACCAGCGTCTCGATGTCCTGGGGGCCAATGGCCGGGGAGGTGGCGAGAATCAACAACCGCTCGACGGTGTTGCGAAGCTCGCGCACATTGCCGGGCCAGTCCATGCGCGTGAGCAGATCCAATGCTTCCGGCGCAAACGACCGATGCACCAGCGCGGCCTCGCCGGTGATGGCATGGGCGAAGTGATGGACCAGCAGCGGAATATCCTCTCTGCGCTCGCGCAGCGGCGGTACGTGGATGGGGATCACGTTCACCCGGTACAACAGGTCTTCGCGGAAGTTTCCCTCGCTTATCTCCTCGTCCAGATCCTTGTTCGTGGCCGCGAGCACGCGCACATCCACCTGAATGGGTTTGCTGCCACCGATGCGGGTGATGATACCCTCCTGCAGCGCACGCAGCACCTTGGCTTGCGCAGTGAGGCTCATGTCGCCGATTTCGTCTAGAAACAACGTCCCGCCGTCTGCAATCTCGAACTTGCCTGCCCGGTCGGCGAAGGCGCCGGTGAAGCTGCCTTTCATGTGCCCGAACAGCTCGCTCTCGATGAGCTCGGTCGGGATCGCCGCGCAGTTCACCTCTACGAACGGCTCCTCCGCGCGCATGGAGGAAGTGTGGATGGCGCGCGCGACCAGCTCCTTCCCGGTGCCATTCTCGCCCGTCACCAGCACACGCGCGTCGGTTGGAGCGACTCGCTCGATGCGCTCGAGAACCTGGCGGATCGCGAAGCTCTTGCCCACGATTGAATGGCGGCTCTCGACCTCGCCGCGCAACCGGGCGTTCTCCGCCGCGAGCCCCCGCTGCTCGAGCGCGTTGCGCAACACCAGCAGGATGCGCTCTGTGTCCAGCGGTTTTTCCAGAAAGTCGTAGGCCCCGCGGCGCGTCGCCTCGATGGCTGTTTCTATGGTACCATGACCGCTGATCATGACGATGAGGGCGGCGGGGTCCAGTTCGCGCAGACGCGTGAGCACCTCGAGGCCGTCCATCCGCGCCATCTTTACATCTAGGAAGGTGAGGTCCGGTTGGAACTCGGGAAAAATTTCGAGTGCCTCGGCGGCACCCTCCGCGGTGCGGACCTCGTGATCTTCATATTCGATGAGCTGCGCGAGCACACGGCGGATGCCGGGCTCGTCGTCCACCACTAGAATACGCGCCATGCTCAGCGGACCGGTTCGAGAATCAGTTGGCCATTCGCTACCCGGGCGGCGAAGACCCCGTCCGGCAGAGCGAAGCCGACGGCATTCGGCGCCACGCCCGCCTCGTCGCGGCGGCCGATGCGTTGCAGAACCTCGGGATAGTAGCGCCGCGGAAGGGGGATGCCGGCGACGTCTACCCCGAGCACCTCGAAGGCGGCGCGCCCTCCGCGCAGCGGCTGCAGACGTCCTTGTACGACCACCCGGGCGGTGTCCGGGAGCATCGCCCGGACTTCGTCGAGCCCCTCCATGACCGGCAGCCGGTCTCCCGCGACGCGCCCGATCAGGCGCAAGGTATCGCCGCTCATGCCGATCTCCGGCTCAGCCAACTCCCTGGGAACCCAGCCCTGCAACTTGTAACGAACGAGGCTCGATATCTCGACATCGGAGAGAGTGGCGGGCTGCCCGCCGGAGCGGAGGCGTTCAAGCTTTCCGGCGGCCCGTTCGGCCGCGAGGGGGGAGATCTCGATCGGATCGGGCGCGGGCCGGACCAGGCGCAACAGACCGGCCCGGAACCACCATGCACCCGCGCCGAGGAGCAGGAGCAGCACCAATGCCGTCAGGCAGCCACGGCGGGATCTCAAGCCGCTGACTCCTGCAGCTCGGGCGAGCCCGCGCGATCTAGAACGGCGGCGACCGCGGCGATCGCGCGCCGGACATCATCTTCCGTCGTTGCCCAGCCCAGGGAGAAGCGCACCGCACCGGTATCGAGCGTCCCCAAAAGGTCGTGCGCTTCAGGGGCGCAGTGCAGTCCGGCCCGCGTCACCACGCCTTGGTCGCGCTCTAGCGCCAACGCAAGCCGGTCGGCGCGCAGCAAGGGAGTAGTAACGGTCACGATCGGGACCCCTTCAGAGGCAGGCGGGGAATGCACAATGACGCCCGGAATGTTCCCGAGCCCCGAGCGGAGCATCGCCTTCAGCCGCTGCTCGCGCCTGTGCCCGGCCGCGATGCCTGTTTCCAGCAGATGACGCACCCCGCCGTGCAGACCAGCGATTCCAACTCCGTTCTGGGTGCCGGCCTCGAGGCGGTCGGGATAGGCGGCCGGCATCAGCCCGGCGGCCGAATCGGATCCCGTTCCGCCCCAGATCAAGGGCTCGACCTCTACACCGGCACGCACCCAGAGCAGCCCGATTCCCGGCGGGCCGAGCAGGCCCTTGTGCCCGCTGGCTGCGAGCAGGTCTACGCCTAGGTCCTGAACGTCTACCGGCAGGTGACCGGCGGTCTGCGCCGCATCCAACACGACCAGGACACCGGCCTCGCGAGCCAGCTCCGCGAGGCGCTTCACCGGCAACAGGTTGCCGAGCACGTTGGACGCGTGCGGGAGCACTAGTAGCCGTGCGGCCTCGCCGCCCCGGCCGAGTGCGGCGCGCGCCTCTTCCAGGTCGATGGTTCCGCCCGGCCCTGCGGAGAGCACCCGCTCCTCGACCCCGTCCAGGCGCAGCCGTGCGACCGGGCGGCGGACGGCATTGTGGTCGAGATGCGTCCGCACCACCGCATCACCCGGCCGGAGAAGTCCGAACAACGCAGTGTTCAGGGCGTGCGTCGCACCGCTAGAGACGCAGATGCGGCCCGGGTCGCCGGGGACGTTGAACAGCTCTGCCAGCGCCTGCCGGGTGTGCAGCGCCAGGCGGGCGGCCGCTCGGGCGCGCCGGTGAGCCCCCCGCCCTGCCGTGGCACCCGAATCGGAAAGGTAGGCGAGCATGG
>JBBSMO010000087.1:0-8137 GCA_038233155.1 Longimicrobiales bacterium | reverse complement strand
TCAATCGAACTGAAACCGACGCGCTCGTCCCAGAGCCGCGGCATCATCGGCTCCTTCGGCAGCAGGATCATCGAATGGTTCACGGCGAACGAAAGCGTGCCGCCGCGGGCGTTCGAGGGCGGTTGCTCCGCCGCGTAGGTCTGCACTACGCGCACCTCGACGTTGATGGGGAAGCTGCGGGCCCACTCGAGCCAGCTCCGGTCGCGGTCATAGCTGCGCACCGACAGGCGCGTGCGCGTAGTGCGCGGCAGTGAGAGCGCGGGCGTGTCCCCCAGATAGAAGTCCGTGACGTCGATAACCGAACTCGATTCCCCGCGCGCCTTCACCGGAAAGGATTCGAGCACTGGAGCGAAGTTCGAGTTCTCGACCGCAAGGTACAGCGCACTGTTTTCGTCCGCGGTGTTCTCGTAGGAAATCGCGCGCAGGTAGATGCGGTCGTCGCGCCGCTCCCACCGCACCGTCATGTTCTCGGCCAGCCGGTCGCCGCCGCGGGCCAATCCCTCCTGTGCGCCGGCGTAGCGGCTGAGCAGCGCCATATCCCGCCCGAGAATGGAATCCGGGATCTCGAAGAGCAGCTGTTCGCCGACCCTGTGCACTGCGAACAGCCCGGGATCGGTGCGCGCGGATGCCGGCACTACGGACCGGTAGGCCGTCTGCCCTGCCGCAGCCAGCGGAGCGAGCAGGAGCGAGCAGGTCAGCACGACGGCAGAGCCGAACGATCGGGAGCGGCGCGGAAGCATGGCGAGCCAAGGGTAGAGGCGATGCGGAAGATGGGGAGCGCAAACTGGTTCGTGCTATGCTCCCCGGCAACCCCGCAACTCGCCGCCAGGGCGTTGCGACGAAATGGGACAGGATGCACGGGATGAAGAACGTGAAGCCTCGCCCGGTGCGGTGGAGTCCGGCTTCCGCCGGAATGACGGCAGGTGGCCCCTCTTGCCCCTCAGCCTTTTTCGTTCTGCCTCTCTGGGTTGACATCCTGCCGCGGCGAGCACAACCTTTCGCCATCCCTGGGCAGGACGCCCGACGAAGGATTCACCCGGACCCCGAGGCGCGGCATGGCTGCGACGAACGTTCAGTATGTAACCGATGCGCAAGGCAACCCCACCGCCGTGATCGTGCCGATCGAACTGTGGCGCGAGATCGAGGCCGAGCAGGAAACGGCGTATCTGCTCAAGAGTCCGGTTATGCGCGACCGCCTGATGCAGGCTCGTCAACGCACCGAGGGTATCTCACTCGAGGACGCTCTTGCGCAGCTTGGAATTTGATTCTGCCGCCTTCGACGATCTCGCCTGGTGGATTCAAACCGATCGCAAGAAGGCGCTCCGGATTGTGCGCTTGCTCCGGGAAGCACAGCGCGATCCGTTCCGCGGCTCCGGGAAGCCGGAGCCGCTCAGGCGGGAGCTGGCGGGCTGCTGGTCCCGCCGCATAGATCAAGAGCACCGGCTCGTGTACGAGGTGCACGAGCAGAAGATTCGGATCCTTGCCTGCCGCTATCACTACGGAGCCTAAGTTTCAGGCGAGCGTATTCCCGCTGCCCACCGCTTGGTGCTTGCCCCCGCAAGCATAGCGGTCATTTCAGCATCCCTTCCGGCTCTGTGGCTTCGACCCGCGCGATGGCCAACTCGAGCAGTCGCTCGGCCTCCGGCACATCGTCCTCCTTCTCGAGAGCGATGATCGGCCACCCGTCGCGCGACCCATTTTCGATGCGCGCCGGATCCAAAGGGATGTCGGGATGAATCGCCACCCGGACTTGCTTCCGGGTGAACTGCAGCCAGGTGATCCAGGCCTGGCCGGCGCGATGGCGATAGGTCAGGACCGACCGATATGCTGTCTCTTCGACCTGTTCTCTGCTGATCAGCCAGTCTCTGATGCGGAGGAACACAGGCCGGATCGAATCCGGCAGTGTGCCGAGAAATTCGCCCGCCGCGATGGGACTGCGGTCGCGGCTGCCGCCGCTCCGTTCTGCGGCCTTTCGGCCCCGCCGGATCAGGAACTGCTCGGCCTCCGGCAGTGGGATCAGAACCGTGGAATCGAGAAGCAGTTGACCGTCGACAAGATAGGGGCGCAGACGGACGCAGGAGATATCCATAACGAAGTCCCGCAGCCACAGAACGGTTGCCGTGATCTCCGGAGAAAACTCCTCCGCGGCCAGGATGATGCGCGGCTTGTTGTCGAGAGCGGAAAAGCCTGGCTCCTGAACGAATATCGCGATCTCCTCCCGTATCTCATCGGCCGAGACTACACGATCGTAGCGCCGCTCAAGGAAGCTGCGGTGGATGTCGATCACATCATCGAGGGAGAACATCGAGCAGAACGCTGCGTAGCGGAGCGCCTGCAGCTCGGCTGCGGTGCCGACTGCGGAGCGCTTCAGCTCGACCACCACCAGCTTTCCGCGGCCGTCGAGTGCCAGCACGTCCAGCCGCTCGGCGGTCCGGTCGAACTGGCTGACCTCGTCTGCGATGACGAACAGGTCGTCACCGAGGAGCGCGGGCGTTTGCAGCACCCACTCCTGCAGGTCCTGGCGTTCCCATAGCTGTAGGCCGCTCAACGTTGCGGTCGGGACCTGTGAGGCGGTGCGCCCGGTGGTGTCAATTTGGAAAAGCATCGAACGGAATTGAGAAGTCGGTGAACCGGTGATGGTGATCTGCCGTCGGCAGCGCCGCGCACTCAGGTGATCAGAAACGGTGAGGTTCCCGCCGGATTGACTGCGGACAGCAGCTCGTCCGCCCGGCAATCGCCACCCCGTCGCCTGCTGCCGCATCGACGCTTCCCCCTATGCTCGCCCACCTGCCCCACCGCGCGCGAGCACAGTTTCTCCACCCGCCCCCAGAGCGAAGGGTTATCCATCGAACGAGCGATGTGGAGATCCACGCTCGGGCTGGTCTTCGAGCCGTAGCTCATCCCGGTGCATCTCGACCACAGACGATGCCGCCCGACAACGATCGTAGAAGATTGCCAAGTTGTCGCCCTCATCCGTCGCGGACGGGTACCGGATCGCTTCGTAGTCGTCGCGTCGCGCTACCCGCGCCACCTCCTGACAGTGGCCGTAATCGTCCGATGCCAGATCTTCCGTGGTGATGTCCCATGCACGGCGTACACCCGGATCTGTAAGGTCGAGCACCTTTCCCAACCGTAAGTCCAGCGTGAGCATCACGCGCGGGGCAAATGACCGCACGGGTATTCCCGACCGGCGCGCGCGGCGGACGAGTTCGGCGACTGCGGTCGGCTCTTCGAGCGCGACGTACAAGACGCCGAATTCGGCGGGAGGGTTGAAGCGGAACGAGAAGAGTTGGCTGGCCCGGAGCGTCTCGTTCAGATCCGTGTGAGCCGGATGGCACTGCCTGTAGCCCAGCCCCGCATAGGTATCCCGCGGCACTTGAGTGCTTACGTCGGGATCCCCGCGTTGAGAGCGTAGAGGACGCCAGTGACACGATCCACGTGCCCGCTCAGGATCATTTCGCGCGGGGTCCGGTCCGCTAGAAAGGTGATCCGCTGGTCCAACCAAACGCGGGCCTCATTCCAATCGCGGAATGTCCGTCCCAACTCGACCATGAACGCGGCGAGAGCTTCCAGACGGGCAAGGAACACGGGCGTTGGATCGGCGCCGTGGCCTTTTCGCCAGCGGTGCAGCGTGCTCTCCGTCGCGTTGATCGCGTCGGCGATCTCGCGGTAGGTGAGTCCGAGCAGGTCGTGGGTCTGTTCGACGGCCTCGAGTTGCGGCGTCAGAGTTGCCATGGGAGCGGCTCAGCAGCAGGATGACCAAAGGGTGTGATCCTGGCAATCTACCGCATGAGACGTGCATATGCAAGTTCGCTGGCGAGGGACACGGGTACCCGCCGTCCCGCTTGCGAGGCTGCGCCTGCGCGAGGGCGAGCACCACCAGCTTCGCCGCCACCTCAGTTGCGGAGATGTCGAGCGTCGCCGGGGTGCCGCGGCGATCTTGGGCCCGGCGCACCACGCCAACAGCGCCCCATCCGGCCCGGTTCATGAGATGCAGATCCTGAACGTGGCTCGGGCGCACATCACGATGGGTAGTGAAGTGCAGCATCCGGTCGGGCACTTTGCGGCCGTCGAGAACGACCCCTCTCACACCGAAGGGACGAGCATGCTCTTCGGCGACACCAAAGACTCTCCCAGCAAGCTGGTGGGGGAGGTGAAGGGGCTGTGAGGCAGAGCGGTAGCGGCAACCTGCCGCTAGTTTTGAACCCGATCCGTGATAAGCGGTGCTGAAAGATCCCCTATACCGAGCGATCGAAGCCGGTCTGCAAGAGCCGCTCGACCCGGAACTCTTCGAACGCTGTGCCGCTGACTTGCTTCGTTCCAGCTACCCTGGACTTGTTCCAGTACGCGGTGGCGGCGACGCGGGCATGGACGGAGCAATCGGGGAGCCCGGCGCTGCACCATCGGAAACCTTGACCGCAGTCTTCGCTCCTATCAGCAACACGGCGGCGAACGCACAGCGGCTGTTCTCGTGACCAGCCAAGCACTCACACCAAGGCGCCGCCGGAACTTGGAGCAGAAGGCTCGGGAGTTTGGGTTCACACTGCAGAACATCCATGCTCAAGATGACTTCGTCAATCGCCTCTACCGCTCGCCAGAGTGGCGGCTTGAACTTCTTGGACTTTCGGGTGATCCGCCAGCACTGTCCACCCTCCCACGTACCCATCGGCCGGTGGCCACGCAGCCGCTGCTTGGACGCAGCGTAGAGACCGCCTGGGTGCGAGAACAGAGTTCTGATTGCCTGCTTGCCGGGCATCCAGGGTCCGGAAAGACGGCTGTTCTCGCAGAGCTTGCTTTGACTGGGGAAGGACTCTTCGTCGTCACGGACGATCTGGGCAAAGTTGCGGATGCGGTTCGCGCACAGGAGGCAACCCGGATTTTCGTCGATGATGCTCACCATCGACAGGAACTCGTGCTCGACCTGCGCTCGCTACGGGAAGAGATCGGAGCTGACTACAAGATCGTGGCTACGTGCTGGCCGGGCGAAAGGGATGCGGTTCAGCGTTCCTTGAGTCTCACATCCCAAGCCGTGTGCAACCTGCCTCTGCTGACCCGCCCCGTGATAGCGGACGTCATCCGTGCTTCGGGTCTTTATGGTCCAGATCTTTTGATCGGTAAGATAATTGACCAGGCGCGGGGAAAGCCTGGGCTGGCGGTGACTCTTTCCCTGCTCTGTCTGCGCCAGGGGCCGATGGAGCTTGTGACTGGCGACCTCCTGTTCAGGGATGTTGTCGAAGGCCTTCGGGAGCTCACCGGCGGCCAAGTCGTTCCTGTGCTCGCAGCCTTCGCAGTCGGCGGTGACGCCGGTCTGCAGATGTCGGCTGTCGCGGACACGCTACAGCTTTCGCTATCCGAGGTTTGGGAGATTGCGACGCAAATTGCGGCCGGTGGTGTGCTGCGAGAAGTTAGGGGTAAAACGCTTGCAGTCGAGCCTGCAGCGCTCAGGGATGCCCTCATCCGAACCGTCTTTTTTGCCGGCGCTCGTAGCCTGCCTATCGCGCCTCTTTTGGCCGCACTTCCCAGCGTGGCGAGTGCAGCGGCAACGCTCGCAAGAGTCCTTCAGCAGGGTGGGGCGGTGCCCGATCCGCTCCTCCGAGATTTGTTGGAAAGGTGTGTGCCATCCCCAAATTGGCCCACCGAAGCGAATCGTGCAGCATGGCTCACCTATGCTTACAGCGGACCCGTCGCCATCGAATGGATTCTCGACCGACATCCTGAGCTGCTGACTCTGGTGGCGAGAGCGGGTTTGACGCACCACCCGGCCCGTACGATTTCGCTCCTCCTGGCGGCGGCGGTCGGCGACGAGCGCGAGCTCCACAGCCATCCTGATCACCCTCTGCGAGTGCTTGAGGATTGGGTTAAGGCGGCCCGTCCAGGAACGGGGGAGGTTTTGGCGCGCAGGACTGCCGTTCTCGGTGCCGTGACGAAAAGGTGCCGCGAGACATCTGCAAGTCCTACGGTCGCCGGCCGTGCGCTCTCTATCGCCTTCTCCCTGCAGTACGAGTGGAGCAGAGAAGATCCGATCGAGCAAAACAGTGTCACATTCCATTCGAGTCACGTCACCGCTGAGGAGATCGAATCGTTGCTGGACCAGTGGCCGGACGCGCTGGAGGTTCTCCGCACTCTGAGCCCGGCGACATGCAAGCAACTTGATCCGATGGTCCGGGAATGGGCCTTCCCCGGGATGCTAGTGGTACGGAGCGGCGTTTCCGACGAAGTGATTCAAGCTACGCACTCCGGTGCGGCACGGATGCTTGAAGATCTGTCTACCCTCTGGCAGGATCATCCGGGCATCGTAGCCTGGGCGGCACGCATCGCAAAACTGGCCGACCTCAATGTCGCACTTCCGGCGGAAGTCGACTCAGATTTCAAATTGCTGTTTCCGGAGGAGGACCGAATCGGAGGCTGGAGCAAGCATTTCCAGCAGCTGCATGGTGCAGCCAGGGAAACCGGTACCCGCTGGTCAGCGGAGGAGCCTGTCGCGGTAGCCGCTCGACTAGTCCGCTACGACGCCGAGGCTTCGCTCGGCGGTCATCGGTGGCCGCGACTCGTGAACGTTGCTGCAGAAGGAATTGCGGAGCACGTCACCGATCGAATCGCGTGGATCGTTGCCTTGGTCGCGGCCGAATCGGCGCCCGACATCGTTGCTCCGTTCCTTCGCTTGGCGATGGCATCTGACGGCGAAGCCGCGGACGCAATTTGGATCCGGTCATTTGAAACGGACCGGTATCGGCACCTGTCGCTCGCTGAAGCGATTCGCGCGCCCTCGCTTTCAGATACTGTGCTTTCCCAGACGCTAACCGGTTTAGGTGGTGCGACAGAGCTGATCAAGACTGCCTGCTTCAGAAGCGAAGTCCCGCCCAGGTTGCTCGAACAGTTGCTCTTGCATTCTGAAAAGGCGGTGGCTGAAGCCGCAGCGGAAGGCCTCTGGCATTCGGGTAACGAAGGTGAGATCCCAGCCGAGTTGCGCGAGGCCTGGGAGCAGGCAGTTGTGCAACATCTGGACTCAGCTCATACGCTGGAGCAGATTTTCTCCAAACATCCCACCCTGGCTCGGGACTGGCTGGTAGCCCACGCACGGCGTACCGGAGAAGGGGCTTGGCGGCTGAGCGGCTCCATCAATTACGCGGTCAGCGTCCTCGACCGGGACACAAGGCGGGAGCTGGTTGTGGAACTCCCCTGCAACGGCCACGGGCCTGGATTGTTCAAGTTGCTCGTTGGAGACGACCGTGATCTCTATCGCTCATTCCTCGAACGACCAGCGCCTGAATACATTCACCTCGAGCCGCTGGAAGGGAAACCGACGGAGGCCTGGGTGTGTTTGGCCGAGGTCGCTTTGGAGGTGGGATATGAGCCTGAAGATCTCGTGGCGGCCGCGTACGGCCACGCCTGGTCATGGTGGGGCAAGGAGTCTTCGCTTTGGCAATCGTGGGCCGATGCTTTTGCTCCGCTTGAGCAGCACGACGACAACCGTATCCGTGAAATCGGAAGAATCGGACGAGAGGAGGCAGAACACCGGCGAGACCGAGCAACCGAACGAGAGCAGGACGAGGCGGTGTTTGGTCGCTCCTGAATAGGCTTTCGGCATGACGTCTAAGCTGCTGGGATTCAGCGGCTCGGCCTTTCGCCACGAACGGCTGCGCGAAGACTTCACTCCACATTGATCACTGCCCCCGCCGCCAGGATCACCAACTTCGCCTTCACACCTTCACGTTCGATCCCGAACATCGCCGCGACGCCGCGCCGGTACGCCCCGAGCTGCGGGCGGTAGCGAACGACGAGAGTGTCGAGCGCGTCGGCTTCGGACGCATCCACCGCGTCTGACTTGTAGTCGAGGATATCGGCGTCGGTGACGGAGCCCTGCGCGTCGCGAAGCAGCACCAGCCGGTCGATCACACCTTCCATCAACGCGTCACCGTCGCGATGCAGCACCGGCTGCTCGCGCAGGACGGTGGCGCCGGCGGGGTAGCTGGCGCGGCTCAGCACCGAAGCGATCTGCGGCGCTGCGAGCCACTCGCGGAACTCGCCGAGGAGGCGCTCGGTGGCATCGGGGGGATACCCGGAGCAGGTGGTCGCAGCGATCGAACGCAACTGGTCGGCGGCGGGCACGCCGTCTTCCAGCCACTCAACCTGCTCG
>JBBSMO010000086.1:0-8221 GCA_038233155.1 Longimicrobiales bacterium | reverse complement strand
GCCTGGTTCATCGCGTCTGGGCCAAGCGTCGCGGTCGGCGAAACGCCCGCTCCGCACTGCGTGGTAGACCTGCTGCCGACGGCGCACCGATAGACCTGGGGGCGGCGCGATGATCCGCGACGCCACCACGGTCGGCGAGAATACGATCGAGGGATATGATGTCTGCATCATCGGCGCGGGAGCGGCCGGCATAACGCTGGCGCTGGAGCTTGCCGGCCGCGGCATGCGCGTCTGCCTGCTGGAAGCCGGTGGCGACCGGTACTCCGGCGCAGCGCAGCGGCTTCTGGAGGGTACGGTGGAAGGGGACGCGTACCCGCCGCTGAGCCGCGCGCGGCTCAGCGCGCTCGGCGGCTCGACCCAGGTGTGGGCCGGCTGGTGCCGCCCACTGGACCCGATCGACTTCGAGGCGAGGTCTGCGCTCGCGAAGGCGGGCTGGCCGTTCGGCCCCGAGGAGCTGCTCCCATACTACCGGCGGGCACAGAAGATCTGCGGCCTCGCCGAGTTCGAGTACGACGCCGACACCTGGCGCCTGAGATTCGGCGCGCAGCCACTCCCTGCGGATCCCGACTCGCTGGTCCACTGCATCTTCCAGATCCGGGTGCTTCAGTTCGGCACCGCCTATCGCCGACTCCTCGAGCAGGCGAGTACGCTGGACGTGCTGCTGCGTGCCTCGGTCACAGGGCTCGAGTTGGACGCGGCCGGAACGGTACGGGGCGCGACCGTTCAGCTTCCGGGCGGTCGCCGCCTCTCGGTTTCCGCGCGCGATTACGTGCTGGCCGCGGGAGGCATCGAAAACGCCCGGCTGCTGCTGCTATCCGGGCCGGCACCGGAGCGAGCGCCGGGTAACGCCAACGACCTGGTCGGCCGCTTCTTCAGCGATCACCCCTTCGTGAACCCGGGGTGGCTGGTGCTGCACGGCGAGCCGGAGTGGCCCAGCTTCTACCTTTCGCAGGCCGTGGCGGCGGGGAGCGATGCCGCCGTGCGCGCGGGGTTCGCCCTCCCACGGCAAGTTCTGGAGCGGGAGGAATTGTTCGGCGCGACGCTGCTACTTCAGCCGCGCTACGAGGCGCACCGGGCCTTTGATGCGCCGGAGGTACGCGCCTTTCGCGAGCTCATGAGCCAGCTGCGTTCGCGGGCGTTGCCGGAGTCGCGTGGACCGCTGCTCGCGCGGGCGGCACGCGGGCCGCACCGCGTTGCCGTGGCCGCGCTGCGCAAGCTCCTGGTGCGCGAGGGTCCCGTGCAGCGGCGACGCTTCCGCATGATGTTCGAGACCGCGTTCCGGCCGGAGAACCGCGTGGAGCTTTCCCCGGCGCGCGACGCGCTCGGCCGCCCCCACGCGCGGGTGCGCTGGCAGCTCGAAAGGGCGGAGCTGGCTCGGATGCGGCGCACTCTCACCCTTTTCGATGCAGCGTTCCGCCGCTCCGGGATCGGCCACATCGAGCCCTCCATCCCCGACGACGACGAGGCGTGGCGCTGCGCGCTGGAGGGGGGCAAGCACTCCATGGGCACAACCCGGATGCACGCTGATCCAGCGCAGGGCGTCGTCGACGCCGATTGCCGCGTCCACGGAACTCAGAACCTCCATGTTGCCGGCAGTTCCGTCTTCCCGAGCGGCGGCTACGCGAACCCGACGCTGACGATCGTTGCACTCGCCGTTCGGCTCGCCGACCATATCGCCCGGCCGCACCGCGGGGCGCCGGCGAGACGTCCCCCAGACTCGCGCGAGCCGCACCACCCGGAACCGAGCCGCCCAGGCGTAGACGGAAGATTCCATTAGGCTGCCGGGAGATCTCCCACTTGCGGTGGATCTCGCAATCGCCAGTATTACTCATGTGCCACGCTCCTCCACGCGCACTCCTGCCCGCCCGCTCTGGACTCCCACGCGATGGGCCCGACGGTGCTGGACGCGAAGCGGAAGGTGAGGACCGCGGCCCCAAGTCCGCTTTTCGGCGACTCCGCCGCGGGCACAGTTCCTTAATTTCTGAAGGGCCAACATGGATCTTCCGCGGTCGGCGGCCGCACCGTTGCTCTCGCTCGATTGGTTGGTTGGGCATTGGCGGGCAACGGTGCCGGGCACGCCGAATGATTGCGCGGTGCCCGTGTTCGCGCAGGAGTCTGATCTCGTCTTGCTTCCGGCGGTGAGGGGCGCAATGGCGGGACTCTGGCGGCTCGGGACAAGCCTGTCGCTGATCAGCGTGCGCGAGGTGCGGGGAGAGCTGGAATGGCACGATCGCGAGTTCGACTCGAAGCTGCAGCCGCACTCCTCAAGCCCGGAGCACCGCTACGCGCTAGTCTCCAATGTTCCGGGCGAGGCGGTGCTCGAGTCGCGGGGCGACAGCGGTCACCCGCGCATCCAGCAGATCCGCATGTCCTTTTCACGCACCAGCAAAGACCTGATCACGGTGCGCTTTCAGACGCCGGCTGAGAACGGTGGGTGGGTGACCGCGCGCGAAGCCGATCACCACCGTGCGGGCACAGGCGCTGATCTCGTTGCCGGGGGTGCCGAAGACACCTCGGCGATCAGCGGCCGATGAGAAGCGGGGTCTGAGCGGGCCGGGCTGCTGGCGCCGCTCGCGGTACGTCAGAACCCGTGAGGGGCAACCTGCACCCTTCGGGGCTCGCCGGGCCTGGCCGTCCCGATGAGGAGGCGCTTCGCCAACGGCTGACCGCAGGCGAGCTGCTTCCGCAGATCAAATTGTCTCCAACGCTCCTGGCCCGTGCCGTAGCCAACACCGGCCAGCAGATGGAGTTGTACGAATACCACGCTACCCCGCCGGCGGAGGGCACGGTGCGGCACGCCACCCTTCTCTTCGCCGACGACACTCTGGTCGGCACGGGCACGAGCATCCGAACGCGCAGGACAGTGTGGTTCCTACGCTGGCTCGATCGCCACTCGCTCGATGATCATCACACCCCGGAGCGGCAGCCGCGGTGCACCGCGGCGGTGCGGCAGTCGTTTCTAGAGCGCACCGCGACCTCCTCGCGTTCGTACCTAGGCAAATGTTGAGCGGGCGTCAGCGGGCGCTCCGCAATGGAACGACGCACAAGCGCCATCCTGTTCATCCTGTAAATCCTGTCTAATTTCTACTGCGGACGCGGTCGTACGAGCGCCCGCCGCGGCAACTTCAGAATTGTCTCGCAGCTCCGCCCGCGGCTCTCCATTCATCCCCTTCGCAAACAGCAATTTACAGGATTGACAGGATGAACTACCGCTCGCCGCAACTGAGAGCAATTCTTCGCTGAGTTGCTGCATCTAGGTCGTAGGAAACTTCGGTGCTACCCCCCGATTTCGTACTCGTCCGGCGGCTCGGCGCCTATGAGGTGCTTCACGAAATAGTCCCAGCGGCGGCGCATGACATAGTTGCTGTCCTCGCCGAAACCGTGGCGGGCGTGGGGCAGCATGAGCAGGTCGAAATCCTTGTTGGCTTTCACGAGCGCGTCCACCACGAGCAGCGTGTTGTACGGGGGCACGTTGTCGTCCATCATGCCATGGATCAGGAACAGCTTGCCCTCTAGGTTTGCCGCGCGTGTCTGATTGGCCTGCGCGGCGTAGTTGTCGCCGTCGCCGCTGCGCACCAGCAGCCCCTGGTAGCGCTCGCCCCAATCGTCCTCGTAGTTGCGGTTGTCGTGGTTCCCCGACTCGGCGATGCCAACGTCGAAGAAGTCCGGGTAGTCGAACATCGCCGCGGCTGCAGCGAAGCCGCCGCCCGAATGCCCCCATATGCCGACGCGCTCGCTGTCGATGAACGGATATCGCCCGGCGAGCTGCTGGATGGCCGCAACCTGGTCGGGCAGCGTGTTGTCCGCCATGCGCCCGTAGTAGGCATCGGCGAACTTTTTTGAACGGCCCGGCGTGCCCATTCCGTCGATTGCTATGACGATGAAGCCGAGCTCGGCCAGCGCCTGATGGTCTCTGCGCGCGGGAGAAAAGGCGCGGCTGCCTACGCTGCCCGACTGCGGCCCCGGGTAGATGTAGTCGATGATCGGATAACGCCGCGTCGAATCGAGCGTCGTCGGCGTGAACATCAGCCCGTACAGATCGGTCGTGCCATCGCGCGCCTTGACTGTGATCGGTGTCGGCGGCTTCCAACCCGTGGCGACGAGCCGCGAGATGTCGGCCCGCTCGAGCGTTTCGACCAGCTCACCGTTCGCCCGCCGCAGTACGGTTACGGGCGGAGCGGCGGGCGTCGAGTAGGTATCTACAAAGAAGCGGCCGTCGGGGGAGAACTCGATGTCGTGGTGCGCATCCTCAGGCGTGAGCAGCTTGCGATTGCGCCCATCAAAGCCGATGCGGTAAAGACCCTCGAAATACGGATCGCGCCCACCCTCTTTGCCCGTGGCGGTGAAGAAGATGGTGCGGTTCCGCTCATCCACCCGCAGCACCTCCTCGAGGTTCCCATCGCCGCTGGTGATGCGGTTCTTGAGCCGCCCCGTCTCGAGATCGTATAGATAAAGATCGAGCCAGCCGTCGCGCTGCGACCACCAGATCAGCTCGTTGGAGCCGGGCAGCACGCGCCAGAGATTTTGGCTCAGCGACGCATCGCCGATCTGCGTCTGGCTATGCTCCTCGAACAACGTCCGCACCTCGCCGGTGTTCGCGTCGGCGATGCGGAACCAGGCGGTCTTGTGGTCTCGCGTGCTCGAGACGAAGGCGAGATGGGAACCGTCCGGATACCACTCGAGGTCGCACACGGTGCCGCCGCTGCAGGCAATATGATCGGTAACGGTAGAGCGGTGCGCGTCTGGTGGCATCTGCAGCCGCACCACACGGGGCTGTTCCGGGTCCGCTAGATCTATGATGACACGATGGATGCGGAAGATCACGCTGTCGCCCGGCAGGGGGTATTTCCACGCCTGTAGCCGCGGGCTGCCAACGTTGGTCGACACCAGGTACATCTCCGGCACGCCGCGCCCGTCATGTTGAAAGGTCGCGATCTTGCGCGAGTCGGGCGACCACGTCACAACGGGCCGGTCGCTATGCGTCCACCCCGCGTTATTCGTCGCGTAGCCGAAACCTTCGATCCCGTCGCTGGTGAGCTGCGTTTCGCGCCCGGTATCGAGCTCGATCAACCACAGGTTGTAGTCGCGGATGAAGACCGCGCGGCTGCCGTCTGGCGAGACGCTCGAGTTCGGCGGGGCCGCGGGTGAGGCCGCGGAATCGGCGGCGGCGCAGCGGTACTGCTGCAGATCGCACTCCCAGCGGCGATTCTCCGCCTGCACGGTGATCGTGCGGCCGTCTTTCGACAGGTCGAAGCTGCGGAATGGCAGCGCTGCGGCGCTGACCTGGCTGCCGGCCGCAGCCGCCAAGGCGCCCGCGAGGCGCGTACGGTCGAACATTGCTTCGCGCGTGCCGCTTTCCGCGTCCACCACTATGAACTCGGTGCCACCCGGCGTACTGGTGCGATACCAAAGCTTGTCGTCGCCGAGCCATGTGGGGCTGCTAGCCAAGCCGTCTACCAGGGGAACGGCGATCGCGCCGAGGAAGCGTTCAGCGCGGGCGTAGTCCCCGGCGGTGACCTGGCGCGGCTGCTGTGCGGCAAGAGGGTTGGCGAGCAGCAGCAGTACGGGAAGCAAGCGAAGAAGACGCATAGACCTGTAGAAATGGTGCAGCGGCGGGCTCTCGCCGCCCGTCTAGGGATTGTGCCACCATAATCTACCGTGCCCCTCGCCGGTAGTCGAGACTACGACTGTTATCGCCTCAGCCGCATCACAGTCGTACCGGGCGGTCGAGCTACTTTTTCTGCTTCGGCTGAGCTTCACGCCACCCCGCCCGCTCTTGGCGGGTAGCCCGGTCTCGCGTACATTCGAGGTATGGTGCTCTCCGTCGAATAGAGTCTGGGGCTGGACCGTGACGTGGCAGAATTCTTTCCCGACGCCGACGCAATCAACCAAGCGCTGCGGGCCGTAGCGACCGTGATCCGCGCCCGCACCCGGCGCTAGGAAGCCGCGTAGGCAGGCTCCGGCACTTCCGCTCAAGCTGGTCCATGCCCTTTCGCTCGCTGTACCGCCGTTTCGCGCAACGCCTTTCCGAGATCGAGCTGCGCGAGCTGGATCCGATATTCGAACCGGACGAGCTGGGCACCACGCCTGCGGCAGAGGCCATCATCTTCGGCGGCGATGGGGTGGCGGCCAGTACCACCGACCGCGAAGCTTGGATCCTGGCAGCCCTCTCAAAAGGAGCGCAGCTGCTCTTCGAGTTCGGCACGGCCACGGGGCGCACAGCGTACCTGTGGGCTCGCAACAGCCCGCCCGGCGCCGAGGTCGTGACCCTCACCCTGCCGCCGGGCGAGCGGGACAGCTACGCGCACGCAGGCAGCGACAGCCGCCGCGACCGCCGGCACGCGCTGCGCCAATCCCGCTTCGCGGACTTCCGGTACCACGGGACCAATGTCGAACACAAGGTCACCCAACACCTGGCCGACAGCAAAAGCTTTGACGAGGCTCCGTATCACGGCCGCTGCGATCTGATCTTCGTCGATGGCTCGCATGCCTACTCGTATGTGCAGAGCGACACCGAGAAAGCGCTGCGGATGATCCGTCCCGGCGGGCTGCTCTTGTGGCACGACTACGGGCGGTCCAGCGGGGTCAACCGCTCCCTCCACGAACTAGCCACGACGTTCCCCGTCGCCCGGCTTCGCGGAACGAGCCTCGCCGCGTACCGCGCTCCTCGGGAAGGATTGCGGGAGGGATAACAGGGCTGTTGAAGAATGCGTCCGTAGATGGCGGAGAGGTCCAACACCCCCAAACGAGCCGGCCCCCCTCCCGACTATGGGAGCGGCGGGATCTTGAGCAACCCCATGGAACATCCGCGCAGTTCCATCCTGTCAATCCTGTTTGTCCTATCACAACAGCCGTCCGCTACTTCAGCAGATTCTTGCCGATTGTCTGCAGCGTCATCTTGCCCGATCCCTGGCAATTCATGCCGGTCTTTGAGACCCCACAGAACTGCCGGGCGCATCGTCGAGCTGTCCCCAGTCTCCAGCGCCCCCGCAGCGGCAACGGCGGCGCGTGTAGCCACTCCGGCCGGGGGATGCTGCTGCCCCGTCCCGCATATGCCTTGCCGGCGGCTCGCTCGCGCGTCATGTTTCGCGGAGTACCGCGTTCGCTGAGCCGCACGGAACTGCATCTCCCAAACCTGAGCCCCATGCGAAATCTCGCCTTTCTGCTGCTCTTTCTCGCTGCTTGCGCGCCCGCCGGGAGTGTCGCTGCGCCCGAAACCGAGCTCGCGCGCTGGGAGCGGCAGGCGCAAAACGTGACCATCGTGCGGGACGATTGGGGCATCGCCCACATCCACGGCGCCACCGACGCCGATGCGGTGTTCGGGATGGCCTACGCGCAGGCGGAGGACGACTTCAACCGCGTCGAAACCAACTTCATCAACTCGATGGGCCGGCTGGCCGAAGCCGAGGGCGAGGACGCCATCTGGCAGGACCTGCGGATGAAATTGTTCATCCATCCGGACAGCATGCGGGCGATGTACGGCCGCAGCCCCGAGTGGTTGCAGGCGCTGATGGATGGGTGGGCTGCCGGGCTCAACTTCTACCTCGCGACCCACCCCGAGGTGACGCCGCGGGTGATCACGCGCTTCGAGCCGTGGATGGCACTGTCATTCAGTGAGGGGAGCATCGGCGGGGACATCGAGCGAATCAATCTGCGGCAGCTCGAGGCGTTCTACGGCGGGCGCACGATCCAGCCGTCCGCGGGGGCGGGCGCGGCCAGCCTTGAGGAACCCGAGCCCCGGGGCTCGAACGGCATCGCCATCGCCCCGCGCCTCAGCGAGACCGGCAACGCGCTGCTGCTCATCAACCCGCACACTTCGTTCTTTTTCCGCTCCGAGCTGCAGGTGACCAGCGACGAAGGGCTGAACGCCTACGGCGCCGTCACGTGGGGGCAGTTCTTTGTCTACCAGGGCTTCAACGACCGGCTCGGGTGGATGCACACGTCGAGCGGCGTAGATGTGGTCGACGAGTTCCTAGAGACAGTGACGGAGCGCGACGGTCGCTTCTTCTACCGCTACGGCGCCGAGCAGCGGCCGGTATTAACCGACACCATCGCCGTGCCGTACCGGACGGAGGGCGGGCAGATGGCGGAGCGGGCGTTCGTCACCTTCCGCACGCGTCACGGTCCCATCGTTCGCGAGCAGGACGGCCGCTGGGTTGCCGTCGCGCTGATGGAGCGGCCGATCGCCGCGCTCGAGCAGTCGTTCCTCCGCACCAAGGCG
>JBBSMO010000085.1:0-8276 GCA_038233155.1 Longimicrobiales bacterium | reverse complement strand
GGCCGCCACGGATTTTCTGATCGAGCCGGCGGCGGAGTTCGCGGCGCCGTTGCTCGCGCACGCGTACGAGGACTCGGGCGCCGCGGTGCCCGAGCGCGCTGGCCCGTTCCGCATCGTCGGCGAGATCGGCCACGGCGGCATGGGAGCCGTGTACCTCGCCGAGCGCGCCGACGCCGAGTTCCGCCAGCGCGTCGCGCTCAAGTTCGTGCGTGGCGGGCTCGGGTCCGAGTATCTGGTGCGGCGGTTCCGAGAGGAACGGCAGATCCTTGCCTCGCTGGATCACCCCAACATCGCGCGGCTGCTGGACGGCGGCGTGTCCGCCGAAGGAATGCCGTGGTTCGCCATGGAGTACGTCGACGGCACCCCCATCGACCGGTTCTGTGACGAGCGGCGGCTGGGCGTGGAGGCGCGGCTTGCACTCTTCCTCAAAGTCTGCGGCGCCGTGCAGTACGCACACCGCAACCTGGTGGTGCACCGCGACCTGAAGCCTGACAACATTCTGGTCACGGCGGAAGGCGAACCGAAGCTGCTCGACTTCGGCATTGCCAAGCTGCTTTCGGGGGAGCCCGAGGCGGGGCTGACGCAGGTCGGCGTTCGACTGCTGACGCCCGAGTACGCCAGCCCCGAGCAGCTCCGCGGCGAGGCGGTCTCCACCGCCAGCGACGTATACTCGTTGGGCGTGCTGCTCTACGAACTGCTCTGCGGAGCGCCGCCGCACCCCCGCGGCAGCGGCTCGCTGCGTGAGCTCGAGCAGCGCGTCCTCGAGCGTGAGCCCGAGCGCCCTTCGCTCGCCGTGCTGCGCGTCGATGATGCGGAACGGGTCAGCCGCGCCCGCGGCCTGCCTCCCGCCGGGCTCAGCCGCCGGTTGCGGGGCGACCTGGATACCGTGGCTCTCCGGGCGATGCACCCCGAGCCGCAGCGCCGCTACGGCACCGCCGAGCAGCTCGCCGCCGACGTGCGCCGCCACCTCGGCGGATTGCCCGTCACGGCACGGCCGGACACGCGCGCCTACCGGCTGCGCAAATTTGTGCGGCGCCACCGCTGGGGCGTGGCAGCGGCCGCCGCGATGGTGCTGCTGCTGCTCGGCTTCAGCGCGGTGACGGCGGTGCAGGCGGCCCGCATCGCCGCCGAGCGCGACCGCGCGCAACAGAGCGAGGCCTTCCTTCTGGGCCTGTTCGGGCGCTCCGACCCGTATCGGGGCAGCGGCGACGCACTATCGGTGCGGGAGCTGCTGGACCATGGCGTCACGCAGCTCAGCACCGAACTGGCCGACCGCCCCGAAACCCGCGCGGACCTGTTCCTGGCGATCGGCCGGGCCTACCTGGGGCTGGGCGAGAACCAGCGCGCTGTGGCGCTGATCGACTCGTCGTACACTCTGCTGCGGTCGCTGCGCGGCGACACGCACCCCGGAACGATCAGCGTGGCGAACCAGCTCGCCAACGCGCTGCGGGTCGCGGGAAGTTTCGATGCCGCCGCGGATCTGTACGCGCGGATCCTAGTGGCGCGCCGGCGACAGCACGGAGACGGGGCGCCGGAGGTCGGCCGGGCGCTCAACGGGCTGGCGCTGGTGCTGTGGATGCAGGGCCGCTCGGCGGAGGCGGAACCACTGTTGCGGGAAGCGCTCGCAATCGACCGGCGGGATGCCGCCACCGAGCCGGCGCACCTCGCACAAACGCTGAACAACCTGGGCCATGTGCTGCGCGACCGCCGCAAGCTGGCCGCTGCGGAAGCGGCGCACCGCGAGTCGCTGGCAGTGCGGCGCGCGGTCTGGGGACCGGAGCACTTCGAGACCACCGTCGCGATGAGCAACCTGGCCGGCGTGCTGCGCGATCTGGGCGACCTTGTCGCCGCCGACAGCCTGTACCGGCAGACGCTGGCGCTGCGGCAGCGGCTGGTCGGCGAACGCCACCCGGACCTGGCGTACGACCGCGCCGGCTACGCCATGCTGCTGCATCGCCGGGGCGCGCTCGCCGCCAGCGAGGCGCTCTTTCGGCAGGCGCTCGAGGTGCAGCAGCGAGTTCTGCCCGACGGGCATCCCCTGACCGCCACCACGCGTCACGCCCTAGGGCTCGTGCTGTTGGACGCGGGCCGCCCACGAGAGGCGAAGCCGCTGCTGGAAGCGGCGCTCTCCGCGCGTCGGCACGTCCTGCATGCGGATCACTGGCAGGTCGCGGAAGCCGAAAGCGCCCTCGAACGATGCCTCTCCCGCCTTGGGGAAGCCGAACCGCTTCGGGGCCCGGACCCGTGAGAAAGGGTCCGGTGCGGAAAGGGGGAGCCGCCGTGGCTCCCCCTTCATCATCTCACCGTCGGCTCCGGCCCTCTCACCGGGGCCGGTGCAGTCTTGGCTCAATGTCACCGGCTTCCGCCGCGGCGGCAGCAGCCGCACGCTTCCGCCGCCGCCGCGGCGCCGCCTTCTCCGCGCCGGGCAGCTCGCCGAAGCTCAGCTTGCCGTCCGCGAAGCTGGCACCGTGCAGCGCGATTGGCAGCACTTCGTCGATCGTCTCCACCGTGTGGATGTCGAGCTGCTTGAGAACCTCTTGCGGCAGATCTTCGAGGTCCGCCTCGTTGGGCTTCGGAATCACGACCGTGGTGATCCCCGCGCGATGGGCGCCGAGCAGCTTCTCCTTGACCCCGCCGATCGGCAGCACGCGTCCGGTCAGCGTCACCTCGCCCGTCATCGCCACCTCGGCGCGCACCGGCCGGTCCGACAGCACCGACACCAGCGCGGTAGTGAGCGCCACACCGGCGGATGGCCCGTCCTTCGGAATCGCGCCGGCGGGCACGTGGATGTGCAGCTCCGAGCCCCACGCCTTGCGCGGATCGATCCCGTACCGCACCGCGTTCGCACGGGCGTAGGTCAGTGCGGCGCGCGCGCTCTCCTTCATCACATCCCCGAGTTGCCCGGTCAGCACCAGGTTGCCCATGCCCTGCGACAATCCCTCTGCCTGCGCCGCGGCGATGACCGACGGCCGCTGCTGCGCGGAGACTTCGATGAACATGATGTCACCGCCCATCGGCGTGTAGTACATGCCGGTCGCGACACCGACCACGTCTTCCATACCCGCCTTTTCCGGGTGAACCCGGCTGCGGCCTAGGAAGTCGCGCACCTGCTTGCTGGATACCCGTACCTTCTTGCTGCGCCCCGAGGCAATGCGCCGTGCTGCCTTGCGGGCGAGCTTGCCGATCTCCCGTTCGAGTTGCCGGACCCCGGCTTCGCGCGTGTACTCGGTGATTACCCCCATCAGCGCCGTTTTGGCAATGCCGAACTCGGCGTCCTGCAGCCCCGCTTCCGCGCGCTGGCGCGGGATCAGGTAGCGCTCGGCGATCTCCTTCTTCTCCTGCTCGGTGTATCCGCGGAACTCGACGCTCTCCATCCGGTCGAAAAGCGGCGCGGGAATGTTCTGCTGGTAGTTGGCCGTAGCGACGAACAGCACCTCGCTCAGGTCGAAGGGGACACCTAGATAGTGGTCGGTGAACTCGTGGTTCTGCGCCGGGTCCAGAACCTCGAGCAGCGCGCTCGACGGGTCCCCCTGCAGCGAAACCCCGAGCTTGTCGACCTCGTCCAGCAAGATCACCGGGTTGCGTGAACCCGCCCGCTTCAATGCCTGGATGATGCGCCCCGGCATCGCGCCGACGTAGGTACGCCGGTGGCCGCGGATGTCCGCCTCGTCGCGGATGCCGCCCAGCGCCAGCCGCACGTACTCACGCCCTAGCGCCCGCGCGATCGACTTCGCGATGCTCGTCTTGCCGACTCCCGGCGGGCCTACGAAGAGCAGGATCGGGCCTTTCGCGGTCGCGCGCGCCTTGGCTTCGCGGAGCTCCTGCTCGAGGACGCCTATCTCGGTTTCCGCTTCGGTGCCCTCGAGTGCCTCCGCCTCGATTTCGGCTTCGGTCTTCGCCTCCTCCTCGGCCCGCCGGGCGGCGAGCTGGCGTACGGCGAGAAACTCGAGCACGCGGTCCTTGACCTCGGAGATGCCGTAGTGGTCCTGGTCTAGGATGGTCTCGGCCTCGGGCAGCTCGAGCATGTCCTCGGTGCGGTCGTTCCACGGCAGGTCCGCAACCGTTTCGAGATAGGTGCGGATGACCTGGTACTCGGCACTCTGCGGGTTGGTGCGCTCGAGCCGGCCTAGCTCGCGCCCGACCTCATCTCGAACGGCCTGCGTCAGGTCGAGCAAGCCGATGCGGGAGCGCAGCTCGCTGGCGTCGTCTCCCTCCGGATCTTCGCCCAGTTCGCGCTGGATCGCCTTCATCTGCTCGCGCAGCAACATCTCCCGTTGCCGCTCGCCCAGTTCTTCCTGCACCTGCGCCTGGATCTCCTCCTGCGCGTCCATCATCACCAGCTGGCGCTGGACCAGGACGAGCAGCGAGCGCAGGCGCTCTTCTACGGAGAGCGTTTCGAGCAACTCTTGCTTGGTCGCGGCATCCATTTCGACATAGAACGCGACCAGATCTGCAAAGGGGCCGGGCTCCTGCACCCCCTCCATGAACTGCTCGAGCATCTCGGAAGGCACCCCGCGGCGCTTGCCCATCTCTTCCGCGCGCTCGCGGAGTTCGCGGTACAGCGCCTGGAAGGCAGCATCTTCCGGGGCGAGGGGCGCGAGGTCTTCCATCGGCCGGAGGCTCGCCTGCAGCCCCTGCTCCCCCTCGAGCGGCGTGTAGTGAAGAGCCAGGGCGCGGCCGATGCCGTGGATGTAGAGCTGCATGCCGCCTACGCCGCGCTGCACCTGTGCGATCTGGACGATGGTGCCGACGGTGTAGAGATTGTCCGTCTCGACGTCGTCGCGGTTCTCGCGCTGCGCTACGGCGAAGATGCGGCGGTCACCCTTGAGCGCCGCCTCGATGGCGTGCAATGTACCCCGGCGGCCCGCCGAAATCGGCACGGCGACGCCGGGGAAGATCACCGTCTCCCGCAGCGGGAGAACGGGGAGATTCAGTCGTTCGGTCATGATGATTTCCTTCGAGCTGTGGGTCCGCGGCACTCGGAAGAGGCCGGACCTGGCGCCCTCCCCGCAGATGCGCGGAAGATGCTGGCGCCCGTGCAGTTGGCATTTCGCTTGCCACGAGCCGTATACACCGCAGAACCCCGCGTGGTTGCGGCTGTTACCGGATCATTGCGCGCCCGCGCATCTCGAGGTACCGGCTGCCGCGGCGGCCTGCCGCAGTCCCCGTTTTCTGCCGCGGGGGCAGAATGCTGCCCTCGCGGCAGGCAGGCAGCGATCGGTGTCTTCTTATCTCCCTCTCCTGGCTGACAGTGACTGACAACCCGCCCGCCGCAAGCTCGCTGCCGCGCCGCCCTACATCGCAGCCGAACCGGTTCCTGATCCCTAGCGCGGGTCTGCCGCCGGGCTTCGCCGAGCAGGTCGGGAGCGTCGCAGAGCCCGCGCCCGCCCGCCCTGCAGCCACCGTGGCGTTGCTGCGGCTGGGGGCAGAGGCCTTTCCCGAGGTGCTGCTCCTGCGCAGGCACCGCCGCAGCGGCTTCGCCGCGGATGCGTGGGTCTTTCCCGGCGGAACGGTGGACGCCGAAGACCTACACCCCGCTCTGCCGGTGCTCTGCGACGGCCCCGCTCCCGCCGAATGGGCGGAGCGCCTGGCGCTGGCTGACGCCGCCGCTGCCTTTGGCTACGTCGCCGCCGCCATCCGCGAAGCGTTCGAGGAGACCGGGATTCTGATAGCTCATACCGGCCCCGGCGGCGGCAGCGCCGGCTTCCTTGAGGCGCGCGAGCGGGCGATGCCCTTCCGGGCACGTATTCTCGGCCGCGAGACCGGCCTGCGCGAGATGGCGGCGGAGGCTCAGCTTCGCTATGCCGCGGACCGCCTCGCCTACATCGCCCGCTGGATTACCCCCGAGCCGGAGCCCCGCCGCTACGACACCCGCTTCTTCATCGCCGCCGCTCCTGACGGCGCGGTTTGCGAACCGCACCAGCCCGAACTCGTAGATGCCCGCTGGCTCACACCCAAGGCAGCACTGGATGCCTACGGAGCCGGCGACCTCATCATGCTACCGCCCACCGTTCACACTCTGCAGCGCCTGCAGCCCTTCAGCACGGTAGAGGAAGCCCTCCGCGACCTGGCGGCGGCCCCGGCACCCTCCATCATGCCCCGGATGCGCCGAGACCCCGAAGGCGTCGTGATCGAGTGGTAGCATGGGAGTCGGCAGACGGCAGACGGTAGTCGGCAGGCCGAAGACGGCAGACGGCGGAGCGTTGCTCGTGGCTATCATACAGAGTTGCGAGCGCTTTCGGAGGAATGCCGGACGAAACTTGAGAACGCTCTTGCCTCTCCCCCAGAATTGGGGGAGAGGTGGCGAGCCTTAGCGAGCCGGAGAGGGGGCCCGCCGGGAGCGCCTGCTCATCTATGGTCCCTGGTCCCTGGTCCCGCACTCGCGCGAAGCGCGCAGCAGCGCGCACTTCTTGCGTTCAGGGTTTGTGCAACCAGCAACCGCCCATCTACACGCGAACCGCATCACCCATGGCACGTTCTACTACCTTCGGCGAGCTGAAGGCCTCCGGCTACCGCTCGCGTCCCGTGAAGACGGAGATGCGCGAGAATCTGATCGCGAAGCTGCGCAGCGGCGAGCCCCTCTTCCCCGGTGTGACGGGATATGAAGATACGGTGCTGCCCTCCGTCATCAACGCGCTGCTCGCCAGGCACAACTTCATTCTGCTGGGGCTGCGGGGGCAGGCGAAGAGCCGGATGTTGCGGCAGCTCGCCGGACTGTTGGACGCGGAGATCCCGGTGCTGGCGGGCAGCGAGGTCAACGACGACCCTTTCGCGCCCATCTCGAAGCATGGGCGGATGCTGCTCGACGAGCACGGCGACGACGCGCCCATTGCCTGGGTAGGGCGCGAGGCGCGCTACGTCGAAAAGCTCGCCACTCCAGATGTGACGGTGGCCGACCTGATCGGCGACATGGACCCGATCCGGGCGGCGCGCGGCGGGCACCTGCTCTCCGACGAGCTGACCATCCACTTCGGGCTGCTCCCCCGCGCGAACCGGGGCATCTTCGCCATCAACGAACTGCCAGACCTCTCGGGCAAGGTGCAGGTAAGCCTGTTCAATGTGATGCAGGAGGGAGATGTTCAAATCAAGGGCTACCCTGTGCGCCTGCCGCTGGACGTAGCGCTGGTCTTCAGCGCCAACCCGGAAGACTACACCGCGCGCGGCAAGATCATCACCCCGCTCAAGGACCGCATCGGCGCCGAAATCACCACGCACTACCCGCGCACTCCGGAAGAGGGGATGAAGATCACCCGGCAGGAGGCGTGGCTCGAGCGGGACGGCCGCCCGGTAGAGGTGCCCCCCTTCATTGCCGAGCTGATCGAACGCACCGCCTTCGTCGCGCGCGAGGACAAGCGGGTGGACCGCCGCAGCGGCGTATCGCAGCGCATGCCGATCTCGGTGCTCGAGACCGCACTTTCCAACGCGGAACGCCGGGCGCTGGTCACCGGGGACGAGCGCATCGTCCCGCGCGTAGCAGACGTGTACGCGGCCCTGCCCGCCGTCACGGGCAAGATCGAGCTCGAGTACGAGGGGGAGATGCAGGGCGCCGAAGCCGTCGCCCGCGATGTGATCGCCACCGCCGCGCGCGATATTTTTGACCAGCACTGGGACGCCGACGATCTCGTTCTAGTGACCGAGTACTTCGATCACGGCGGCGTTCTGCAGGTCTCCGACACCGCCGCCGCGGACGCGTCCTGGGCTGCCCTGCAGGCGGTCGACGGCCTCGCGGACGCGCTCGAAGAGGCGGAGCTGTTCACCCCCGGTGACAGCGCGGTCGCTGTAGCCGCCGCCGAGTTGCTGCTCGAGGGGCTCGCCGCCCACCGCAAGATCTCGCGCGCCGACACCGGCGCCTTCGGCCGCCTCAAGCGCGAACGCCGCCCGAAAGGCACCGGCGGGTTTTCATTCGAGGACCTGTAAGGGCCGCGCTGGCGCGGGAGTGCGGGAGTGCGGGAGTGCGGGAGTCCTTCGACTCCTGCTAATCGTGTCACGGAGTAGATTTCTCTGCGCTGTTGGCTTAGGCGGCGACGAGTTCCCGCGAAAAATTGCGAGATCCAGAGGCTGGCCGGATGAATTCACCTATCGCTCCTCGTAGTGGAAAGCGATGGCGGTGGGTGCTGCTGGGGCTGGGTGCGTGGCCGCTAGCGGCACCGGCAATGGCGCGGGCATTGATTGCCGACCGGCCGCTCGTCCGCGCCGACGTGCTGGTGGTGCTGGCCGGGTCCAGGGCGTACGAGCGGCGGACCGCAGCGGCGGCCCGCCTCTTCCTAGAGGGTGCC
>JBBSMO010000084.1:0-8282 GCA_038233155.1 Longimicrobiales bacterium | reverse complement strand
GTTGTACGCTGGCGGCGTTCGGGACACTGTCAGCAAGTCGAGTCATCTTCGCCCCGGACTATCTCGAAGTCCGGTAAAGGTGCCGCCACCGGATCATCGCTGAACTGGAAGGCGCTGCGCAGCAACGGCTCGGCACTTGCCGCGGCATCGGCGCTGGTCGCGTGGATCTCGGCCAGCGGTGCACCCGCCGTCAGGGCGTCACCCCTCGTCGCCAGCAGCCGGACGCCAACGCTCAGGTCCAGAGCGTCCGTTTTGCTGCGCCGCCCGGCTCCCAGCGCCAGCGCCACGTTGGCCACCGCACGCGCATCTACCTTGGCTACCCACTGCCTCGCCGGCAAGTCACAGAGCACCGTCTCAACGTAGGCGGCGCGCGGCAGCAGTTCCGGCTGGCGCACCACGCGGGCGTCGCCGCCCTGCGCGTCGATCAACTCCGCGAATTTACCCGCTGCCGCGCCGGAATCGCGCAGCCCGGCGAGCGTTGCATTCCCTTCCGCGAGGGAGTCGGCGGAGCCAGCCAAAACCATCAGATGGCTGCCCAACTCGAGCGCCAGCTCCCACAGATCTGCCGGGCCGCCGCCGGTCAGCGTTTCGATGGCTTCGCGCGTTTCGAGGGCATTCCCCACCGCCTGCCCGAGCGGCTCCTCCATCGAGCTGAGCAGGGCGACCGTCGCGCGCTCCGCGCCGCGGCCGATCGCAACCATTGCCCGGGCGAGTTTGCGCGCGCTCTCCACATCCGGCATGAAAGCTCCGGAGCCGTACTTCACGTCGAGGATGATCTTGCTTGCACCCCCGGCGAGCTTTTTGGACATGATGCTGCTGGCGATCAACGGCAGCGCGTCCACTGTTGCCGTTACATCGCGGAGGGCGTAGAGCGCGCCATCGGCGGGAACCAGCTTCGGGCTTTGGCCGACGAGCGCGCACCCGATGCGGCGAACCTGTGCGCGCACCGCATCCAAGGCGATGTTCACCCGGAAGCCAGGGATCGCCTCGAGCTTGTCCAGGGTGCCGCCCGTGTGACCAAGGCCGCGGCCCGACATCTTGACGAAGGGGAGTCCCGCGGCAGCGATCAGCGGCACCAACACCAGAGAGGTCTTATCGCCTACGCCGCCGGTGCTGTGCTTGTCTACAGCGGGTTTGCCGAGCCCGCTCCAATCGAGAGTTTCGCCGGTCGCTACCATCGCCCGCGTAAGCGCGAGCGTTTCCCTGCTGCTCATCCCGCGGAGGTAGACCGCCATCAACCAGGCGGCGATCTGGTAATCCGGCAGTTCGCCGCTTGCCGCGCCGCGGCAGATGTAGCGCAGTTGATCTGCCGAAAGCTCGCCGCCGTCCCGCTTGCGGGCGATCAGCGGCACCATCGCACCGGGCGGGTGCTGCGCTCCCGCAGTGCCCGCGCCAGCAGTCACTTGCTAGCGGCCGCTGCTCGCGCAGCGGGCAACCGGCTACCATCGAAGGCGCCGGGGAGAAGATCGCCGAGCCGCTGCACCCGCGGGGAACCATCCGCCTGCTCGGTGATCACCGCTATACCGCTGCCGAATTCGTGCAGGATCTGCCGACAACTGCCGCAGGGCGGGCAACTTTCACCTGGGTTTGGACCGGCGATGGCGATCGCGCCGAATTCCCGGGCGCCGCTGCTCACCGCTGCCGAAAGTGCGCTGCGCTCGGCGCAAGTCGTCAGGCCGTACGAGGAATTTTCGACATTCGCACCGACGTGTATACCACCCGCGGCATCCAGCAGGGCGGCCCCCACCTGAAAGCCGCTGTAGGGGGCGTAGGCCCGGTCTCGCACATCGCGGGCACGTTCCAGCAGCCGGCGGGCGGTTGGAAGATCGATCATAGGGCGGGCGCGGTTGGAGAATTCGAGCTGGCTTTGCGGGGGAATATAGAGCGGCGGTTCGCAACGGGCGACGCCGGGCACGCAAAAACCCCCGGAGCGTGTGCTCCGGGGGCTTGTCAGTGGCGGCGGTTCGGCAGCGGCCTCAGCCCTCGCGACTCGCCGTACGCTCGAAGCGATCTTTGACTTCTCGCAGCACCCGCTCGATTCCATCTTTGGGCTGGGGGAAGAAGAGCGCATCGGACAGACCGTTGAGCGCGGCGCGCACGTTCGAGAACTGGTCGGCGAAGCTGAGAAACACATCGCCAAGCCCGTGCCGGACAGCGAGCTCCATCCCGGCGGCGCTACGGAACCCGGCAGCCCCCAACGCGTCGTAATAGGACAACGGCGGAGCGCCGCGCCGCTGCACCCGTGCGGTGATGTGGTCCGGGAAAACACCGCCTAGCCAGAGCGCGAAGTTGCCGAGATGCACCCGCAGCTCGAATTCGCGTTCGCCGCGTGCCTGCTCGAGCGCGACGAGAATGTCCGTGAGATAGGCGAAGGTTTCTGTTCGGTCATCTCCCGCTTTGAAAGCGCGGCCTGCGGTGCCGAATTCGAGCAGGAGGGCCGCCGTATAGTCGGCGAGCTGGCGGTCGGCGACTTCTCTCGATAAAAGCGCGTGCCGTACCAGGAGGTAGAAGACGAGCGGCGCGGGGGCGGTACTGATTCCGTCGCGCTGCAGCACCGCGCGCACCACCAGCACATCATCGAGCAGCGAGTCGATCCCGTCTCGCTGCAAGCGTTCCTCCGCACCGGGACCGGAGATGGACACGAGCAGTTCGGCTTCGCGGCGACCGAACGAGGCGCGGATATTCGGTTTGATCATCGGAAATTCCTTGGCTATGCGCAGGCTGGCGCGTTGGTGGGTTGTACAGCGGTTCGCGCGGAGAGTTTCGGGGGCGGGCTTCGGGGGCGGGCTTCGGGGAGGGAGATTCAACCGCCCCTGTGTGCACCTGCCATGCCAGCCGTCCCGTTCTTTCTGCGCCGGGGCGGGCGCCAGTTGCCTAAGTTGCTCGGCTGGGCGAAGATGTCGGCGGTCGGCACGGCCTCTGCATACAACGGCTCAGACCCCGTACCCGCGCCCGAGGTATTGCACAGTGCAAGAAATGCCGGAAACCGAAACCGTAGCGAGCTCGTTGCTCGACGATCTGTCTGACGGGGTAGTGCTCGTGGGGGCGGATTGGCGGGTCCGCTTCATCAACCGGAGGGCGGAGCGGCTGCTCGGCTACCCGCGCGAGAAGGTGCTGGGCCGGTCGATCCTCAGCGAGCTCGCCGAGCCGGCGACCGCCCGCACAGCCGTGTACCGGCAGGTCATGGAGACGCGGGTGCCGCAAACCATCCGCGATGTAAAACCCGAGCATACGGGGCTGGAAGGCAAAGTCTTCGATCTCGAAGTGCATCCCGCCGCTTCAGGGGGCATTGCCGTCGCGTTCCGGGAGGTGACGGAACGGGCAAACCTCGAGCAGCGGGCCAAGGATGCTGCCGCCGCCTCGGTCCAGTCGCGAACGGAGTTTCTTGCCGCGGTAAGCCACGAGCTGCGCACTCCCATCAACGCGATTCTGGGCTATGTGGATCTGCTGTCGGTGGGCATCGGGGGGCCGGTTACAGAGGTACAGCAGGGGCACCTCGCGCGCGTTCGGTCCAGCGGCCATCATCTGCTCGAGCTGGTCGATGAAATTCTCAACCTTTCACAGGCCGAGCGCGGGCTCCTGAGTGTGGGGCACGAGGCTGTCAGCATTGAAGATGCCCTCTCCGACATCGTCGCGGAGGCGCGCGAGCTCGCGGAGAGGGGGGAGGTCACCTTCCAATACGAGCCGCGCCAGGCGGGCGCGGGGGGGTACCGGGGCGACCCCGCCCGCGTCAGGCAGATTCTGCGGAATCTGGTATCGAACGCCATGAACTTCACCGAGCCCGGGGGCGAGGTTTCGCTACGCTATGACGTGACCGGAGAAGTGGAGCCGCAGGCATCGCTGGCTGTTGCAGCCCAATGGCTACGGGTGGATGTTGAGGACAGCGGCATCGGCATGTCCTCGCAACAGGTGGAGGCGGCCTTCACCCCGTTCGCCCGGGCGGAAGCGGGCTACACCCGCGAGACCGATGGGGTAGGGATCGGTCTCGCGCTCAGCCGCCGCCTTGCACGGCTCATGGAAGGGGATCTGACGGTGAACAGCCGCCTGGGCGCTGGTTCTTGCTTCACCCTCTGGCTCCCCACGGCGGAGGCGGAGGGGGCGCAAGATCTGGCATTGGCGGGCTCGGAACGATCACTTTCGAAGATCGGCCAAGTCGTCAACCGCACTGCCGGGGAGGCCGTGCTCGAGTTCTGCAAGCGGATGCGGAACGACCCGCAGATCCCGACCGATTTCGTTCAAGACAGCTCGCAACTCGAAGATCACTATCAGACCTTGCTGTCGGATGTCGGCCTCTCTCTCGCTTCCATGAATGATGGCCTCAACCTGGGCATCGGGATGTTGCGGGACGGCATGGCCATTCACCGCGTCATCAGTCAATGTCACGGCGCACAGCGGGCACGCCTCGGCTGGACCGAGCCGGCAATGAAGCGCGAATTCGAGATCCTGCGCAGCGCCGTCGCGGATACCGTCGCCGCCGAGACGGAACTGACTACCGACGACACTGCGGCCCTGCGCGTGGTAGACGCCATATTGGAGCACTCGCAGCGGATCAGTGTTGCCGGCTTGCGTGCCGAGAGCGCGGCTCAGCGGTAGCCGGGCGCAGGTGGCTGCCCGCGGGGCTAAGTTGAGACTTGGCGGTACCCGATCCACCAGCCCGGCCAGCAGCTTGCCGGGCCGGCGTCGGTGACGTACAGATGTAGATCATAACTTTTCTTCCCCGTGCCGTACGATCCATGAACAGCGTGCTCCGCTCTCCGCTTCCCCGCCGCGCGTTTGTGGCAACGTTCGCTGCGAGCGGTCTCGGCTCGACCTTGTTTCCCGGTGCGCTCTGGGCCGAGCTCGCTCGGGGTGCCGAACTCACCGTCGAGACCATCGCATGCGCCGAGGAAATTGCTGGGCTCGAGCTCGAGGCTGATCAGCGGCAGACGATACTCGAGGAGTTGATAGACCAGCGCGAGCAGATTACCGGGCTGCGCGAGATTCCTCTGCCGAATTCGGTGCCGCCGGCAATCGTTTTCAACCCGCTGTTGCCAGGCATGGCGGTTCGCCCTTCATCCGGCGCGGGCGGGGAGATGGTGCGGAGCGAGCCTCCGCGCACGTTTCCAGCTAGCGACGATGAGATCGCCTTCGCGCCGGTTGCGGTGCTGTCCCGGATGATCCGGGCCGGCAGCATCTCATCCGAGCGCCTGACGCGGCTCTACCTGGAACGTATGCGGCGCTATGATCCGGTTCTGCACGCCGTGGTGACGCTGACCGAGGACCGCGCTCTCGCCAAGGCCCGGGAGATGGACGCCGAAATAGCGGCGGGGAAATACCGCGGCCCGCTGCACGGAATTCCCTGGGGCGCGAAGGACCTGCTCGCGGTAGAGGGCTACCCGACCACCTGGGGCGTATCCTTTTATCGCGAGCAGATGCTGGACGGGGATGCCACTGTCGTCGAGCGGCTCGACCGCGCGGGCGCTGTCCTCGTAGCCAAGCTGTCACTCGGCGAACTCGCCTGGGGCGATGTCTGGTTCGGCGGGAAGACGCGGAACCCGTGGAACCCCGAGCAGGGGTCGAGCGGCTCGAGCGCCGGTCCGGGTTCGGCTGTCGCAGCCGGGCTGGCCGGCTTTGCCATCGGCAGCGAAACGCTGGGCTCGATTTCATCTCCCGCCACCCGCAACGGGGTGACCGGGTTGCGGCCGACGTTCGGGCGCGTCCCCCGTACGGGTGCGATGGCACTCTCCTGGACCATGGACAAGCTGGGGCCGATGTGCCGCAGCGCGGAAGATTGCGCCCTAGTATTCGACGCGATTCACGGCGCGGACGGCGTAGATCTTTCCGTGCACTCTGCCGCCTTCCGCTGGGATGCTTCGCTCGCTCTACGTGATCTGAAGGTCGGCTACTTCCGCGATGCTTTCGAGAGGGACAGCGAGCAATATTCATCCAAGCCGTTCGATCTCGCCACCCTAGATGTGCTTCGTTCGCTAGGCGCCGACCTGCGCCCCGTTGCGGTGCCGGAGCTGGACTACGGCGCGATGCGGCTGATCCTTTCCGCCGAGGCGGCCGCCGCCTTTGACGACATCACCCGGTCGGGCCGCATCAACGAGATGGTGCGGCAGGGCGAGAACACCTGGCCCGCGACGTTTCGGGCGGCGCGCTTCATCCCCGCGGTCGAGTACATCAACGCGAATCGGGTCCGCACCCTGGCGATGCAGCGCTGGGCCGAGCTGTTCGACGGGCTCGATGCGATCGTCACGCCCACCTCGGCACCCAACCAGCTTGTAGCGACCAACCTCACGGGCCACCCCGCGCTGATTCTGCCGAACGGCTTTCGCGAGGACGGCACCCCCGTCTCAATCACTATGCTGGGTCCTCTCTTCGGCGAAGCCAAAATCCTCGCGCTCGGTCATGCATACCAGCAGGCGACGGACTTTCACCTGCGGCACCCGCCGGCGATGATGGCTGGAGGATGAATGCGGAGTGCCCCGCTCGCCAGGGCCGTTGCTGCTCTCCCTTCCCCCCTTGCGGGGGAAGGGTCGGGGAAGGGGGGTCACTGCGGCGGGGGTCGAACACAGGCGCTCACGCTCAGAAGACACCCTTTCCCTTCCTACGGGAGGAATTGTGCGGGGTTAGGGACGGGCGCGTGCTTAGCTGTTGACGACCCCCTCCCGGCAGGGCTCCGGATTCCCGTCCCGCCGCCGCCGCGTTGCGGGGTACCTGCTCGCGCTGGCAGCGGGGATCATCTGGGGTACTACGGGGCCGTTGAGCACGGCCCTGTACGCCGCTGGTGCGGAGGTTACGGATGTCGGCTTCTGGCGCATCGCCGTCGCTACTGCTGGCTTTCTGCTCTATGGTCTGGCGCGCCCGGAGGTGTTCCGGGTGGACAGACGCGCACTGCTGTTTGTGGCGCTCGGGGGCGGCGCGCTGGTAGCGGGGTTCGAGGTCGCGTATCAGGTGGGGATCGCGGGGGCGGGCGTCGCATCGGCGGTGGCGCTGTTGTACATCGCTCCGGTGCTGGTGGTCTTCCTGGCGAGGGCGCTGCTCGGCGAGCGGCTCACTCCGCTGCGGATGGTGCTCGCCGCGCTGGTCATGACGGGTGCCGCGCTGACCGTTCTCGGCGCGCGGGGCGCCGCCGTGGATGTCACCGCGGGCGGCGTCGCCGGTGGATTGACAGCGGCGGGGTGCTTTGCCGGCAGCACCTTGCTCGCGCGGTGGGCAGTGCCGCGTTACGGAGCGGTGCGGGTGCTCTTTCTCACGCTGGCCGGCGGAACGGTGCTGCTGGCGGCCGTTCTGCCTTGGTTCGGGCTTGCTCCCGGCGCGCCGGCTTCCCCGGCGGCTTGGGGCTATATCGCGGCTTTAGGCGGGGGGACGGTGCTCGCGAACTTCGCCTTCTTCGGCGGTATCGCGCGGATCGATGCCGCACCCGCCTCCGTGGCCGCGACAATTGAACCTGTGGTTGGAACGCTGCTCGCGCTGCTGCTCTTCGGCCAATCTCTGACCCCAGGGGGATGGCTGGGCCTGGGCCTCGTCGTCTTCGGCGTGGCCGCTGGTTACGCGGCGGAGGCGCGGCCCGGCGAGCGGCGCGGCGCTACCGGTTCGGAATGATAAGCTGCACCTGATCTCCCGAAATGATGGTGATTTCCTGGCTGACCGGGGTGGCGTTGCCGCCGACCGGGTCTGCCAAGAAGCGCAGCGACGACGCACCGAAGATCAGATTGTCAGGAATCCGGAAGATTTGCGTACTGACGCCATTCACCAGCCCCAGCCGTACGCGTTGCGAGCCCCGCAGCACGTAGATGGTCATGTCCAGAAAGTTGCGATTGTCCACGCGAACCGTGGTTTCCTCCCCTTGCAATTGCGGCTGGCGCTTGCTGGTCCCACATGCGGTGAGGAGGGCGAGCAGGGTGAGCAACAGCAGGGGGCGCAAAGAGCGATACGTCATAGAGCCGCCAGGGGTTCGAGGGGCGAAACGGACAGCATAAAAAGATGCCTGCGGGAAAAGTACCGGTTTCGCGCCGGGGAGCAAGTATGTAGCAGCGGCGGGCGGTTTACTTCCACGGGTCGGAGGCCTTCAGCCGGGCACGGAGATCGCCGTCGGTCAGCCCCTCGAGAAGCTGCTCCGCGTCCAGGCGGGTTTCGGCTGCCAAGGGAAGGGTTCGGTTCTCGCCGCCACGCCGCGCGCTGAAGAGCAGAACCGGAGCTCCCCACGATTCGCGCCCGACCAGCACATCCCATTCGCGGCCGCTGTCGTCTGTGAAGCTCTTCATGAATCTTCCAAGGCCGAAGTTTGCGCGGCGTTT
>JBBSMO010000083.1:0-8347 GCA_038233155.1 Longimicrobiales bacterium | reverse complement strand
TGTTGGGCCTCCGTCTCGATCCGCACCCCGGCCTCGAGCGTGCGGTGCACCGGGCACTTGTCGGCGATTTCGAGCAGACGCGCGCGCTGCTCGTCGTCCAGTTCGGTGCCGCGAATATCGACGATGCGGCGGATGCGGTCCACGCGGGCATCCGCATCATCCTCGCACGCTTCTTCGTCCTGCGCGTGGATGCGGTCGTGGCGCAGGTGCACGCGCACCTCGTTGAGCGGCCACTTCTTGCGATCCGCATACATGCGCAGCGTCATACCCGTACACGCACCCAGCGCCGCCATCAGCAGATCGTAGGGAGTGGGGCCGCGGTCGGTCCCGCCGACGGCGACCGGTTCATCGGCGATCAGGCCGTGGTGGTCCGCCATGATCTCCGTGACAAAACCGCTGTCTCCCGTCCGGGTGACGACGCGCGCGGTGGTCCGCAGCTCCTCGACGGTCGGCACCGGGCGTTCGGGCAGATAGCGGCTCGCCCAGGTGGCGATCACATCGCCGGCGTAGCAGGCATCGCGCTCCTCGCTGAGCAGGTGATCGGCATCGTCTAGGGACACGAAGCTCTTCGGGTGGCGGGCGGCCGTGTAGATGCGCGCCGCGTTCTCTACGCCGACCGTCTGGTCGAGCGGCGAGTGCATCACCAGCAACGCGGCGTCCAGGTCGCGGAGCGAATCATCCAGACGCTGCTCGCACAGGTCGTCCAGGAGCTGCTTGCGAACGCGAAAGGATCGCTTCCCGATCTCGACGGTCGCCTCGCCCGCAGTTTCGATTTCGGCGTGGCTCTCGCCCAGCAGCCCCGCCGCGTGCCACGGATCGAAGGGCGCACCGATGGTCACCACCGCCTTCGCCGATGGAATGTGCTTGGCGGCGCACAACGTCGCCGAACCCCCCAGGGAATGTCCGATCAGAATGGACGGCGCCTGCAACTCGCCCTCGAGAAACTCGGCAGCGGCGATCAGGTCCCCGACGTTGGACGAGAAGCTGCTGTCGGCGAACTCGCCCTCGCTCGTGCCCAGCCCGGTGAAGTCGAAGCGCAGCGTTGCGATCCCCCGTTGCGTGAGCGCCCTAGCGATGTTCACCGCGACATTCAGGTTTTTCGAGCAGGTGAAGCAGTGCGCAAAGATCGCGCAGGCGATGGGGTCGCCGTCCGCCGGCAGATCCAGCCGTCCGGAGAGGATATCGCCACTGCTGCCGGGGAATTGGACCTCGTGAAGCGTCTTCATCTTGATGGGTTAGGAAAGAAATCCGAAGTAGCTATCGAACACACTCTTCGCCAAAGGAGTCAATCGGGTGCGCCGCCAGGCGTCCGCCGCTTTGCGGATGGCCTCCGCTTGGGTAGGATAGGGGAAGATGGTCTCCCCCAGCTTGCCCAGCCCCGTACCCGTAGTCATCGCCTGCGTGATCTGGCTGATGATGTCCCCGGCGTGCTCCGCAACCATGGTCGCCCCTAGAATGCGGTCGGAATCCCCGTCGAGATGCACGCGAAAGAAACCATCGGTCTCGCCGTCTAGCACTGCCCGGTCAACATCGGCCAGCGAGATGGTGATGGTGTTCACTGCATCCCCCCGCTCCGCCACCTGCTGGCTGGTGATACCGACATGCGCGAGTTCCGGGCTGGTGTAGGTGCACCACGGGATGATCAGGTCGTCCTTGGTGCCGCGGCCGAAGAAGAGCGCGTTGCGCACCACCATCCGGGCGTGCGCATCCGCGGTGTGAGTGAACTGCAGCGTCGCGGTTACATCACCCACCGCGTAAATGGCTTCATTGCTGGTGCGCAGCCGCTCATCGGTGGTGATCCCCTTCTTGTCGTACGCCACCCGCGCCCGCTCGAGGCCGAGCCCCTCGACGTTCGGTCGGCGGCCCGCCGCGACGAGCAGCGCACCGGCCTCTACGCTTTGGGCGGCGCCACCCGCCTCGAAATGGATAACCGAACGCGCTCCCTGGCGCTCGACGCGCCCAATCGCCGCCCCGCCGACGAAGCGAACACCGTCCCTTTCGAGTGCCTGCCCGACGACGCGCGCTGCATCCGAATCGTCGTTCGGGAGGATGCGCTCGACCTGGTCCAGCAGCGTGACGCGCGAGCCGAAGCGCGCAAATGTCTGCGCCAGCTCGCACCCGATAGGCCCGGCGCCGATCACTACCAGATGATCCGGCCGTTCGGTCAACTCCCATACGGTTTCATTGGTCAGCGGTTCAGCCTCGGCGAGACCCGGTACCGGCGGGATGGCTGGCCGCCCGCCCGTGGCGATCACGGCACGGCGGAAGCGGAGCCGCTGCCCGCCGACCTCTACCGCATCGGGACCCGAAAAAAGCGCATCGCCGAGGAATACATCTACGCCTAGCTCCGAGAAGCGCGCCGCGCTGTCGTGACGGCTGATATCCGCGCGCAGCCGCCGCATCCGCTCCATGGCCGCGGTGAAATCTCCCGCCCCGTCAGGCGGCGGCCGCCCGAACCCCGCCGCGGTGTGCGCCGCATGCCAGCCGCGAGCGGCCGCGATCAGCGCTTTCGAGGGTACGCAGCCAACGTTCAGGCAGTCGCCGCCCATCAGCTTGCGCTCGACCAGAGCCACCCGGGCACCGAGCCCGGCCGCAATCGCCGCGGTGACCAGCCCGCCCGTCCCCGCGCCTATTACGACGAGGTGATAGCGAGCCGCCGCGACGGGGTTCTCCCAGTCCGGCGGGTGCACGTGGGCGACCAGGCGCTGGTCGTGTTCACTCGTCGTCAGACCCTTCGCTGGGAAGCCCGCCTCGTTCATCGTGCCCATTGCTCTCCGGTTGTTGTCACCCGCTGCGGCGCGCGTTCGCCACTGCAATTCAAATCCCAACTCCCGCAGCGCGCACGGAGTTCGGCGGCACGCCGGAACCGGAAAAGGTCTCGGCGGGTTAGAGGGGCGTCCGGCCAAGAGGCCACCTCATACAGTATGTGCGCATGGCCGAATCGGCCGTGACGGCGATCGAGGCGGCTTCCGCACCTGGCAGCGGCCAAACGGCTGCGCATACTCGTACACCCATGAGGAAGCGGCAAGTCTTGACCCTGATTGACGGGAGCGGCCCGGAAGCTGGGATGGGTTCACAGTTACGCCTTTGGCGCGGATAACGCAAACCCAGGGATTCGGAGTGAGAAATCGCTTCGGCGAACGTGCACCTCGATCGGACCGCGCGCCCGCGCAGCGGGATTTACACACGTCCTCCTCGCACCTGCAAAACGCACATATGGCTGAACCGACCCAAACGCGGAGCGCACCGCGAACGCCCCGGCGTCGGCGCGTCGCCATGATCATCGGGCTGACCTTTCTCGCCGCCATCCTCGCGTTTCTCTTCTGGTTTGTCGCGACGCATACCGATACAGGCGGCGGGGGAATGCTGGGATTGCATGTTTCTCTTCCGGAGGCAGCCGCGTAGCGCGGGCTGCCCGGCGAGAATCCCGCGACCCATCTGCCGCGGGCATGAACGTTCTTGGTATGCAGCGCCGTCAGCCCCGGATTCCGGCCGACGACTATCGCACGATCGGTCGCCGGCACTTACCTTGATTGTCGGCCAGTGAGTTCCAGGCAATGATTGGTGAGGCCGCCACCGCGCGCAGGTCCTCTTCGCGGGTCACGTCGGCGGAAACGGCAATCGCCTGTCCGTCACTGGCCTCGATCTCGCGTACCACCTCACCACCTTGTCCAGTGCACGCGGACTCCGGCCCAGGCGGCTGTCACGCCCTGCCCAAGCGCCCACGACCTTCGTACGGATACCCCGGCGGCGGTCATGCAGCGGGTCGGCGCCGTGCGTTCCATCCCTATGCCCGGTCAACAGCCTGGGGGCGCCGAAGACCCGCTTGCAGAGCAACGATGACTGAACCCGAAGGCCAGATGCAGGAAGAAGCACTGAAGTCGTCCCGGACCATCCTGGACGAGGAGATCCAGGAGGCGGAGATGGAGTTGGAGCGTCCCGCCTCGTGTCTCTTCGTTGCCGGCCTGATGGGCGGGCTCCTGATCGGGATCAGCCTGTTCCTGATCGGGGTGGTGCTCGCGCTCGTGGAAAGGCCGTTACAGGATCCGATGATGGCGTTCCTCGTCGCGAACGCTCACACCGTCGGCTTCATTTTGGTGATCATGGGCAGGACCGACCTGTTCACGGAGTACACGACCCTGGCCGTTCTCCCCGTCCTGGAGGGGAGGGCTTCGGTCGCGAATCTGTCGCGTTTCTGGGGGTGGATCTACGGAGCCAACCTTCTTGGGGTGGCGCTGTTTGCATTGATTACACTCGCGCTGGGCCCTTCACTCCACGTGGTGGATACCCCTCGGCTCGCGGAGGCCGCTCGCATGCTGCTCGGCCATGCATGGTGGGCGGTGCTGCTGAGCGCGATGGTCGCGGGGTGGTTGATGGGGATGCTGGCGTGGCTGGTGACTTCTGCGCGAGACTCCATCAGCCAGGTGTTCTTCATCTGGCTGATCACGCTCGTCATCGCACTCGGCCACCTGCACCATTCCGTCTCCGGCTTCGCACTGGTGATTTTCGCCTGGCTGGAGGGTGCCGTGGCTGGTGCCGCCCTCGGCCACTTTGTGCTCTGGGCGACGATAGGAAACGCAGTGGGAGGTGTGGTGTTCGCCGTGCTGACCCGCTACCGAACCAGCATGCGCAGCATGTAAGAAACGGGCGGCCTTACAGTAGGGAGCGACCCCGAAATGGTGGGGCTTTCCGATCTCCAGCGTTCGAGCGGTGGAGCCAGGGCACCGTGTGGTGACCGTCGCACCAGACACCGCTGCGCGTTATCTCAGCGCCGAGCTTTTCTCGGAAGATGGGGCAACCGCGCAGGCAGCCAACGAGTGGGATCTTGATGGCCGCGCCGGGGTCAGCTATGAGTCACTTCCTGATCCCTCCATCGAACACAGGCAGCCCTCAGATGAAAAAAGAATGGACTCTGCTCTTCCTCCGCATCTCGCTCGGCCTCTTGATGGTCTGGTGGGGGTTGGACAAGCTGGTGAACGTCGAACACGGGGTACGAGTGGCGGAAGGGTTCTACCTCGGCATCGGCGCCGCGCCAGCGGTGCTAACAGTTTTCGGGGTGCTGCAAATTCTGCTGGGGATAATGGTGATACTGGGTTCTTGGCGGCGCTTTGCCTATCCGGCGCTGGCCGTAGTCACGGCGGCGACTGCATTGGGCGTGTGGAAGTCGATCGTAGACCCGTGGGGATGGGTGCTCGGCCGAACCAATTCTCTTTTCTATCCCTCGCTCATCATCTTCGCGGGTGCGTTGGTGATGTGGGCGTTCATGCAAGAAGACACCCTCTCTGTAGACGGGCGCCGGAAAAGCTGAACGACGCTGATGCTGATGACCTGCCGCGGCGGGGTCCCGGTCACAGCATCACCGTGCGGCTGTGCAAGCCGGTCGCTCCGTCGGGGCGAACGGGCGTCATTGCCGCCACTTGCGGGGTCCCGTCCCCGTCCCGGCAGCGGGCGGTGAAGGTGTGGCTACCCTCGGAGAACGGCCAGTCGTAGCGCCAGATCACCCATGTCCGGTCCGACAACGGCTCGCGGAGGCGCGCAGGTTCCCATGGCCCGTTGTCGACCCGAATCTCAACAGAGGAAATTCCCCGCGCGCCGGCGAAGGCGATGCCGCCGATCGGAATGCGCCCGGCGTCTTGGCCCTGGCCGATCATCATGTTGCTCGATACCGTATCGATCACGGAGGTGGTCTTGATTCGCGCGTCGCGATCCCAGCCGCGTTCGACCCAGTAGCCAGGCTCCCAGTGATCGAGCGCTTCGATCGACTCGATCCACTTTGGCTGCTTCATGCCATAGAGATTCGGGATGTAGATGCGAAGCGGAAAGCCATGCCCTGAGGTCAGCGGAAGACCATCCCAATCGTAGGCGAGCATCACCCGCTCATCGGCGCGAATGGTGTCGAGTGCGACCGTCTCGTAGAACCCGTCCGCCGATCGGATCAACAGATGCGTCGCGGCGGGGGAGAGGTCGAGATCGGGGAGCAGGCGCTGCATGCTGACACCCGTCCAGCGTTGGGTGCTGATCAGGTCGCCGGCCACCGGATTCGAGATACACTCGAGAGTGATCAACTGGTGCATCGGCGCGTAGGCGCGAAGCTGCGCGAGCGTCAGTTCGCGAGGGCTCTCGACCAGCCCGCTGACCCGCAGCCGCCAATTCTCCTCGTCGATGACAGGCGGGCGCGTGTTGATGTCGATCCGATAGTGTTCGGGAACAGTTGTGAATTCGGGCCGCGTTCCGCGAACGGGCGCGATTTCCGCCCCGGCGTTTGGAAGTGCGTGCGTCGCCGACCAGGCTTCGCCGCGGGCGGCTGCACGCCTGCCGGCACGGGTCCTGGCCACGGCCGCGCCCGCACCCGCTCCGATCAGTGTCATGGTGGCCGTCGCACCAACGAGGCGGATCATAAACAGCCGACGGTCCATTTCGGCACCGCCACCGCCCGCTATCCCAGCCTGCTCGTCGCTCAGCCGCCGGTACACCCACGCGAGGGCGAGACCCCAGAGCCCAAAAGCAAGCAGAATCCAAATCGCACCGACCAGCGGCCCGGCGGGAGCGCTCCGGTTGATCGTCACGCTGATCAGGAGAACAGGCACAGCCACCAAAGCCCCGAGCAACAGCCCGGCTACGTACCAGCGCGTCTTTGGAACTCGTCGTAGCACCGCGAAGAGCAGCGCTCCCGCGATGATGCCCGTGACAAACAATCCGCCTATAGCCATGATCTGCTCGGCGATTTTCGCCACGGCAGATGTTGGCCCTAAATCCAGCCCCCGAATGATTGCGACCATGCTGTCGATGCCGAACGTGATCACATCACCCGGCAGCGCCCGCGCCGTCCAGTCGAAGACATCGAAGGGTACGAAGGGAAGGCCAGCAAGCTGCCGCGCCAGGAAGAGCAGCGCGATCAGTGCTGCGGTGAGCATTGCGCCTGACAGAGCGCCAGCGAGAAGACCGGGCTTTTTCATGGGGGCGGGGAGCCGCGAGGAGAACGGAGGCTGCAAACGGGCGGGTACACCAGCCACCGAAGGCTTCCCCCGGCAGCGAAACGGCACCGCCCTAAAATTCGGGCCGGTGCCTGATTCCGTTCGTCTCAGCCGTTACCCTGCTCCTTCGAGTCCGCCTCCTCGAAATCCAGCGATGCGGAGTTGATGCAGTAGCGCTGCCCCGTCGGCTTCGGGCCGTCCGGGAAAACATGACCGAGATGGGAATCGCAGCGCCCGCACATCACCTCGGTTCGGCGCATGCCGTGGGTGGTGTCGGACTCCAGCTCGACATTTTCCCCCGAAACGGCCTGATAGAAGCTCGGCCAGCCGCTGCGTGAATCAAACTTGGCGTCCGAATTGAACAACTCTTCGCCGCAGGCGGCGCAGCGATATATACCGCTGCCTTTGTTGTCGTTGTACTCGCCGGTGAAAGCCCGCTCGGTACCTTTTTCACGCAAGATGCGGAACTGCTCGGGCGTCAGCTCTTCGCGCCACTCAGCTTCACTTTTCTTGATCTTTTCTTTGCCAGCCATGATTTCTCCGAAACGAGAATCTGAATGAACTTCAATCCGCTACGGCACGGGGCAGTAGCCTGCGACCATCTGCCCGAGAAACGAGCCGATGATCGCGAGCGTAGTCATGCCCACCAGCAGCTTGGCCTTCACCGCGTCGCCGTCTGCTTGCCAAAGAGCGGCAGGTACTCGCCATACCCCTCCTTCTCGAGCTGGGCGACGGGAACGAAGCGCAACGCCGCCGAGTTCATGCAGTAGCGCAAGCCAGTCGGGGCGGGGCCGTCCTCGAAGACGTGGCCCAGGTGAGAATCTGCACCCTTCGAGCGGATCTCCGTGCGCGTCATGAACAGCATGCCGTCCTTCTTCCGGACAATGTTCTCGGGCGCGAGCGGCCGTGTAAAGCTGGGCCAGCCGGTGCCGGACTCGACCTTGTCCAGCGAACTGAACAGCGGCTCGCCGGAGACGACGTCCACATAGATGCCGTTTTCGTGATTGTCCCAGTACTCGTTGCGGAAAGGCGGCTCGGTGCCATCCTTCTGCGTTACCTTGTACTGCATGGGCGTAAGCGCCCGCCGCAGCTCGGCGTCGCTCTTCTTGGTCTCGTTCATCGTTTGTCTCGCCTGTTTCTGATCGGTGGCTTGCGACTGCGCCGAGCCGCAACCCGGCAGCGCCAGCCCCAGAGTAAGAATGGCCAACACTGTCGCGGCCGTGCGGCTCAATCTTGAAGTGATCATACTCATATCGTCCTTTGTATAGTCGTAAGTTAGTCGCTGCTTCCGTTCCGGCGGCTTCAGCCCGTGACGTCCACGCCGCCGGCTGCATCACCCCAGAGTGCCTCGAGCCGCTGCGCGCGCCCGCAGT
>JBBSMO010000082.1:0-8393 GCA_038233155.1 Longimicrobiales bacterium | reverse complement strand
CGCCACGACCCGCCCGCCGCCGGCTGTGGCCCGCGTTACCGCTCCATCGAAATAGGCAGCGCCCGGGTTGCCGCGCGGCTGGCGATCGAAGCCGGCGAAATACAGATCGCGGTTCCGGTCGCGGAACGCGAGCTGATGGGCTGGCCGCAGTTCGAGGCGGGCCCCGGGCGGCAAGTTGGCTCCGAGAACGGTTTCGCCTAGCAGGCCGAGGTAGACCGGCCCGCCATTCTCCATTGTCAGAGCCGCGCCCGAACCGGGGCCGCCGCCGGTGAGCGCGAAGAGCAATGTGTCCGAGCCCTCGGCGCACTGCTCGTTGCGGGCGCCGAAGGCACCCACGGTTATGATGCCGCCGCCCTTCGCCAGGTGCTCCCGAACGCGGCTCGATATGGCAGGGTCGCGGCACAGCAAGTACGGCAGCACGAGCACATCCGCGCTTGCTACCGGGACCAATTCGGCACCCAACTCCGCCAGCCACTGTGGCCATAGCCGAAGCTCTGCTTCGAAATGCGATGCATCCATGTAGCGGGCGTTCCGCGCGTCTGCCAACACTGCGACACGCACGCCAGCGGCGGAAGCAGCATCCACCACGCTCGGCAAATCTTCGGGGCCCGAGAAGATGGACGTGTTCTCGTTGGACCCCACGTACAACGGTGGCAATACGGGAAGCAGCGCGTTCCAAACCGCGAACGCGCTGCCGGCGATGATCAAAACTGCCAGCAGCCCAACCGAAGCCGCTATCAGCCGGTGCTTCCGCTCCGCCATCACGGCATCACCCTACTGATCGGGCGGCCCGGCGGGGTGAAAGCGGACGCGTTCGAAGTACAAGGTTTCGTCGTGCTCGCCGAAGCCGGCGGAGGGGGCCCGCCGCTCTCGCACCTTGAACGCGGCGTAGCTCATGGCTGCCAGAGTGATGGTCGCCAATATGGTGATCACCATCACCATGACGATCAGTTCGATAATTCCCATCAGGTTCTCCCTACCCTATCGAGTTTTCCCCAGGACATCTGGAGGTTGAAGCCCTCTTCGACGCTCGCGAACAGCTTCGCCACGTCGATGTAGAGGATGAAGAAGAAGCGGTACAACACCGCCAGCGGCACCAGTCGCAAATCTTCCTCTTCGATGGCCACCGTGTGGAGCGCGGCGGCGACATCTAGCAAGGTGAGCAAGAGCCACCAACTCAGTAGGTAGCCGCCGGCGCCGAATGCCAGGGCGATCACCACGAAAAAGAGGCTGCCCAGCACGTGCATGAACGGCCAGATCACAGATTCGAATAGCATCATCGCCAGCGACAGCCAAACGGACGCAGAGGTTTTCGGATTCCAAAGCGCCCGCCGGCGCTTGCGGATCGCCTGCAGGATGCCGCGCGTCCAGCGGTATCTCTGCTTGATCAACTGCATCATGCTCTCGGGCGCCTCCGTCAGCGCTACGGCACGATCCTCGTACTCGATCCGCCAACCGCCGGTGAGCAGCTTCAGTGTAAGATCTGCATCTTCCGCGAACGTATCGGTATCGTAGCCACCCACCTGCGCTAGTACGTCCCGGCGAAACATCCCGATCGGACCGGGGATGATGTTGACCACGCGCATGAAACCCTGCGCGCGCCGGGCCATGTTGAGGCCCTCGATGTACTCGAGCGCCTGCAGACGCGTCCACAAGTTGACCCGGTTGACCACCTTCACATTTCCCGCGACGGCAGCCACCTTCGGATCACGAAAGTGGCGGATCATGCTGCGCAGCGTCTGCGGCGTAAGCGTCGAGTCCCCGTCCATGCAAACCACGTACGGGTGGCGGGCGAGGGAGATGCCGGTGTTCAGAGCGGCCGCCTTGCCGCCATTGTTCTTGCTTATCACCCGGACGCTGGCGCCGCCGTAGTGGCCCTCGAGTTCGGCTGCGCGGGCGTAGGTATCATCCGAGCTGCCGTCATCTACCACGAGAACTTCGAACCGGGGGTAATCCTGCTCGAGCAAGGACCGGATCGCGTGCTGGATCACCACCTCTTCGTTGTACGCCGGCACCAATATGGTCACGGGCGGCAGGTAATCTGGCAGCGCGTCTTCGCGGCCTTCGGCGATGCCTGCCTCGACATGCTGCAGGTACCCGAGCCAGAGCAGCGCCAGATAGCGTACGACCAAGATGCCAAGGAAGAGGACGAGCAGGACCACGGTGCCGCGGATCAGCGCGTTCTGCAGATAAAGCGGCGCGCGCATCGTGAGCACCACGCTCAGCGTCATTACCGCCAAGACAGCGATGAGCAGAATTCCAGAGGCGACCAGAGCGGTGTAGTGCTTCACGGCCGGCTTCACGGCGACCCCGGGAAAAGCGAAACGCCCGCACGCAGGGCGGCGGCACGATAGCCAGGGCCGAGAGCGCCGTTCCAATCCGCCGAAAGAAAGATCTCCCAGTGGTTCCGGTGGTAGCCCGCGTCTGCGCCGAACCCCGCAACCCACGTCTCGTCACTGGCAAAGCGGCGATTTGCGGTGCGCCGCTCCCGCACCCAGAGATAGCCAGGATTTGCCCGGAGCGCGCCGCGCCACCGTTCCCCGCTCACCTCCGCTTGCACCCCTGCGGTCGGCGACAGATACCATTCGGGCGACCAGTACAGCGGCCCCAGCAGCGGGTCTGCGGGACTGTCGCCGTCGGTCGCCAAACCGCTCAATCCGGCCGACACCGAAATGTTTTCATTGAGGGCCCTGCGAAGCGAGAGGTTGCCGCCTACCCGATGGGTTGCTCCCAGCCCGGAACCGAGACGCTCGGCTTCGATCCGGGACCACCCGCTCCACTGCAGGGTGGCGGCAGCAGCGGTCACCTGCAATACATCTGAGGTCGTGCCGTCTGCGGCGGCTGCGAGCGTGGCAACGCGCCGGGCGGCGGGTTGGCGGAGAAGTGCCACCGCCAGCGAGCTCCCCTCGCCGGCCCGTGTGATGTCCACGCCCCATATGCCGTCCAGCGTCCCTGCTCCATTGGTGCGCACCCCAAACAGCGCACCAGCGGCGGTGCTCGCATCGAGCGCCAGACGCGCGCCAGCTTCCGCTCCGAAGCGCGCCTCACGCGGCACGCCAGCAGTCCCATCCGAACCGGAGAATTCCTGGTGCAGCGTCAAGCTCAACGAACGCGCCGCGGTGCCCCAACTGCGAGTTGCGCGGGTCGCGAGCCAACGGAACTCTTGGCTATCGTCGAAGGCATCCACCTCTGCGCGCCACAGCGGGTCGAAGCGTCGCGCGGCTTCGCCGCCCCAGCGGGCAAGATCTCCGAGCAGCGCCAGCGCGGGCCCATGGCCTGGGTCGCCGGCAATCAGCCGTTCGAGCTCCGCCGCGGCAGCCGCTTCCCGCCCGCTCCAGGCAAGCTGCTCCGCACGTTCGAAGCGCAATACAGGGTCGTCGCGGCTGTCGAGCAAGCTCGTGTAGACGCCGATTGCCGCGGCCTCCCGCCCGCCCCAAGCGTACGCGCGCGCAAGCCGGATCTCGGCGGCGCGGTCTGCGGGGTGGCGCAGCAGATAAACGCCGAGCGCCTCGGCCGTGGCGTCCGCAGAATCCGCAGTGGCCGCGATGCTCGCCCACTCGAGGAGCAGCGAGTCACCGAACTGCATCCCTTCGGTGGCTCGGCGGTACCAGCGGATCGCGCGGGCAGGTGTGCCCTCGCGGGCGAGCGCACGAGCCAGCAGCAGACGTTCAAGAGGGGCATCATTTTCGGAGAGCCAGAGGAGGGCCACCTCCACGCCGGGAGTCGCACTCTGGCGGATGCGTACGCGAAGCGCGGCCGCTTCCGCGCGGGCGGGGTGCAGCCGCAAAATATCCGCTACCGCGCGGTCCGCCGCTTCGATCTCCCCCGCCCACCATAGGTATTGCGCACGTTCGAGCTGCAGTTCGACCGGCGCAGCGGGGCTGCGCATCATCTCGCTCATGATCGCGGCGGCGCGCGCGGGCTCGCCTGCCCAAGCGACGACGCGGGCGCGCTCGAGGGCGAGTTCCCTGTCGCGCGGAAACCGTGAGACCAGCCTGTCGTAGATGTGCAGCGAGGCTTGCCACCTGGCAGCCGCCGCCAGCTCGCGCGCCTGCCGTCTCTGGCGGGAGGTGCTGCTCGCGGGCATTACGGCCGAAGGCGGGGTCGCCGGGGCTTGAACCACAGCGGGAGCGGGGGCGCTGGGAGCGGGAGAGGAGGCAGGCTCCGGGATACCTGCGCGAAGGGTTGGAGCCACGGGGCGAAATGGTCCCAGCCCGGCTGCACTGCCGACCGCCAGCGGTTGCGGCTGATCGGGACGCAAGGGGCGGGACGGCACATCTGGCCGGGCGGCGAAAGGGCTGCCGAAGATGGCGCCGCCCCGCTCCCGTGCGGGCTGAAACAAGATGAACAGAGCGGCACTGCTCATCAACAGCACCGCTAGGATGGAGCCCGCTACCCACCATGGGTACGACCGGCCCGCGGCGCCGCGACCGTTGTTCTTCACCCGGCAACCGGCGTGACAGCTACCGGCACGCCGCCTGCCCCGGCCCACGCCTCGACATCCGCCCGGTCTCCGGGATAGGGCAGCACCACAGCCGAACTGACTTGCTGCAGGCCCGGCTCCGAGTTGGCGAGGCGCGCGAGGAGGTCATCCACATGGCGGCGGCGCACGTCGCGCAGGTAGATGGCGATGCGCCCGTCGTCTAGCCGCGCCCCGAGGTCTCCTTCTGGCACGCGGAGCCTGGCTGCCAGGAGACGCCAGAGCTCCCCGGCTGCGGCCGGGCTGGGGGAGGGGGGCATCATCACGAGGGCAAAGTAGGGGTGTCTTCCCTGCAGCTTTTCTCGGACGATCTTGCGGAGGTTCGCCTCATCGAGCAGCAGGTACTCGCCTGCATCATTCTCTGGTTGCAGCTCGATCTTCTCGAGATCCGCGACGTCCGGGTTGCGCCGGTGGCCGCGCACCCGGGCGCCTTCCAGCCGGCCAAGGAATTCCTCGGGCGTGAGAACGTCCGTCAGGAAGTCATCTCCACCGGCCTGCAGCCCGCGAGCGCGCGTCGAGCCGCGCAGCCCGGCATGGGGAGAAATGAAGAGGACGGGCGCACCATTGCCGGCGCGCCGTAATTGGCGGGTGAAGGCGAAAACCGACTCGGCCTCCCGGGGGTTCATCGCGATCAACAACGCACCGAAGTGCCCCTCTACTAGTTCGCCGAAAGCTGCCTCCGCACTGGGGTATTCCAAAAGTTCGTAGCGCTCCCGCAAGGTCATCATCACCTCTTCAGGGACGGACCCCGGCAGGGCGAGCAGCACGACCCGGCGCCGCACCTCGTCTGACAGTTCGTGCCGGGTGCTTTCCGGCTCGTGCTCGACCATGCCCGCCCCGGCGCGAATCACGAACTGGAAGGGTTCGAGGCTTTTGGTTGGCTGCCGGAGCTTGCGCACGGTGAACTGCCGGACCTGCCCCTTCTCCGCTTCGAGGTGGAAGAGTCCCGCGGCGCCAGCAATCAACCGGTCGTAGATACGCCGGTAATAGCCATCGTTGAGATCACCCGGAATGGTGAGATAGCTGGTGCAGCTCAGGCTATCGAGGAACTCGGGGAACTCGTCCAACGACTGATTGGTCGCCCGGCCACCCTCGAGAAACGGGAAGATCGAGTCGATCACGAACCGCTCCACGCCGACCTCTTGCACCAGCTCCCGCAACTGGCTGAACACCCGCGCCGGGTCCGCCGCGCGCGAGTAGTTGCGCGGAAAGTCGAGCCGGTATTGCAGAACGGCCAGCCGGTCCTGCCGGGCGGCCGTCCGGAAGTCATAGCCGATGAAGTCGGCTTGGGCGAGCAGGTCTTCAGGATCGTCTTGGGTGAGGACTGCGCAAGCCTGCCCCGCTTCCAAGCCGGCGCCGATGAAGTGCAAAGCGGCCGTGGACTTGCCCGCGCCCGGCGAGCCGCTCAACAGGTAGTGCCGGCCGCGCACGATGCCGCCGAAGCGGCGGTCGAACGCCTCGATTCCCGTGGCAAGTACGTGAGGCGTTCTGGACTGCGGCTCCGGGTGATCGGTTGCCGCGTACGGCTGGATCTTTTCGGGGTGCATACGGAGTTCGTGCCTCGAGGAAGATGCCCCGGCCCGCGCCGCGGTGACAGGCTGACGGTGGGGCGGAAGGAGTGACCGGCGGCGGGCGGGGGTGCTGAGGGGGTTATGAAAGGCAACCATCTTGCCAGCGGCGCGATCGCACCCCGTGCACCGGCGGCAAGGTGTGTCGGCACCGCAGCTTGAGCGCAACTTGCCGCCATCGGGCGAATCGCGCGGCGGAGCCCCGTCCGGCCCGCAGCTCTCGCCGCACGGCGGCAAAGTGCAAGGGATGTTGCAGAGTGCCGCTCGCCGGCGTACGAGCAGTTGCCGAAGACAGCCCACGGTAGCACATTAGAAATAGTGCCTGTCTTCTTCTCCCCCCAGACAGCGAAACGTGCGCATCGAAATCTCTGCACTGCACCGGCGTCCATGGGCCGCCAGCTTGGTTATGATATTCGCCAGCGGCTGCGCGGCCGATGCACCCGTCGCCGAACCCCCTCTCGGGGAAGTGGGGCCGCTCGCCGCTCCGGCCGGCCCGAACAGTGCCCAGCCGCATCTCGCCCGCGGCCCCCGCTCGGCAATTCTCAGTTGGCTCGAGATGCAGCCGGACAGCAGCTACGCACTCCGGTTTTCCAGGCTTGCGGAGGATTCCTGGAGCGAACCGCGTACCGTGGTGCAAAGCGACAGCTTTTTCGTAAATTGGGCGGATTTCCCCTCCGTTGTCGCCCTGCCTGACCGCTCGCTCGTCGCGCATTGGCTCGCCCGGAGCGGTCCCGCGACCTACGCCTACGATGTCCGCACCGCCCGTTCAGCAGATGGGGTGGCCTGGAGCGAACCGGTCACAATCCATGACGACGGAACGCAAACGGAACACGGCTTTGCCACCCTCCTCCCGTTGGCCGACGGCTCGGCCGCAGCCTTTTGGTTGGACGGCCGCAAGTATGCGCAGAACGCGGAGAACGCCGCGCACGGCGCGGGAGAGATGACGTTGCGCTACGCCACGCTGGAGGCGGGCGGGATCAGCGCGGCGGCCTCGCTGGACCAGCGAACCTGCGACTGCTGCCAGACGGATGCAGCGGTGACGACGAACGGCCCGGTGGTGGTATACCGCGACCGCTCGCCCGGCGAGATTCGCGACATCGCGATAGTCCGCTGGATCAACGGGGCGTGGTCGGAACCCGCAGCGGTGTACCCGGACAACTGGCATATCGCTGCTTGTCCGGTCAACGGACCGGCGATCGATGCCGCCGACGAACTGGTCGTAGTCGCCTGGTTCACGGCCGCGGGTGATGTCCCGCGGGTGAAAGTGGCATTCTCGGATGATGCCGGCGCCACCTTCGATGCACCCGTACAAGCGGATGACGGAGATCCCGCAGGGCGCGTGGGCGTGCAGCTTCTGCCCGACGGCTCCGCCTTGCTGCAGTGGCTCGAGCGCGATCAGGAAGATGCCGAAGTGCGCGTACGGCGCATCACCCGGCACGGCCTGGCTGGCCCCTCGCAGACGGTAGCCGCCGCCAGCGGCTCGCGCGCGAGCGGCTTCCCGCAGATGCTGAGGATGGGAAACCGCGTGATCTTCGCCTGGACCGAAACGGGCGAGCCGAGCCAGGTGCGAACGGCAGTCGCGGATCTGGCCGCTGTGCGCTGAGATCTGCAGCCAGCGCCATAACGTCAAGTCAACACGTGTTCCGCCATCGCGGCCGCACTGCCCCAGTGCGACCGCATTGGACGACGAGCGCGCCGCCGTGGCGGAAGCGTGGAATGATCTGCGGACCATCCCGGCGATTCCGCCTGAGGAGGTGAAACGACAGTTCGGGATTCAGTGAACTTGCGGATCGAATGGCGGGCGCGCGCGCTCAAGGACTTTGGTCCGATTCGACATAACAACTCAGCGGCGCGTATCCGCAGCGCTCGAGCGGCTGGCGGACAATGGTCAAGGAGATGTGCGCAAGCTCACCGGTGTCAAGCCGCCGGAGTGGCGGCTACGGGTCGGAAACTGGCGCGTTCTCTTCTCCCGCGACTAGCCGGGCGGCGTGTTGATCGTGCTTCGCGTACTGCCGCGCCGAGAGGCGTGCCGATGAACGGGAGCATGCCTGTATGCGGGAGCGCGCCCTTTGGAAGTGGATCGTAACGAATCGCGTTCCCGCGCCAACACGTTGCCAACCGTTAGTGCAGCAACTTTCGCGAACGCACGAAAGCCCGGCGAGCTAAATGCTCGCCGGGCTTTCGTTTACCTGATGGGCGCTGAGGGATTCGAACCCCCGACCCCCTGCTTGTAAGTCACTTTTCCCGCCGTACACCAGCCCCACACATAGCCCCGCCGAAGCCACAGAAACCCGCAAGGCTGCTTGCTTTCTCGCTACATAAGCGGTACAGTACCCTACAGCGGT
>JBBSMO010000081.1:0-8448 GCA_038233155.1 Longimicrobiales bacterium | reverse complement strand
CTGCACGGGCTGTCGCAGGGCTTTTCCCCGCCGCACACTTTGGCAGCCGCAGCGGGAGATGTGGACCGGCTCGTCACCGGGCTGGATTTTCACGCGGCGGCCGTGCTCGGCCACTCGTTCGGCGGCAAGGTTGCGCTTATGTATGCGCGCCGCCACGCGGAGGACCTCCGGCAGGTGTGGGTGATGGACTCGACGCCAGCGGTCCGCGAACCGGAGGGAAGTGCCTGGAAGATGCTCGCGGCCGTCCGCTCGCTGCCCGCCGAATTTGAATCGCGGTCGGCTGCGGTCGCAGGTATCGAGTCCCAAGGCTACCCCAAACCGATTGCGCAGTGGATGGCGATGAACCTGCAGCCCGATGAGGGCATCTACCGCTGGCGTCTGGACCTGGACGGCGTCGAGCAGATGCTGCGCGACTTCTTCCGCACCGATCTATGGGATGTGGTCGAGGAGCCGCCAACCGGCGTCGAACTGCACTTCGTCAAAGCTACGAAGTCTGGCACGCTGGACGCCGGTTCCGTCGCCCGCATTCAGGCCGCGGCAGGGGACGCGGTGTTCTTGCACCTCATCGAGGGCGGTCACTGGCTCAACGCGGACAACCCAGACGCGGTCGTCGCGCTGCTGACGAGCGAATTACCTGGGTAGTCGGTAGTCGGTAGCTTACAGTCCGCAGTCCGCGCTCGCGTCACCCGCCGAAATGCGGCGGAGCAGTGCGCTGAAGATGGGAGAGCGGAGCAGCATCGCCCTCTCGCGCGCCGCCGCTGCCCGGCAGCACCAGAGCGAGGACGACATCGTTGACGTGGGTGCCGGTAGGGCCGGTCACCAGCAGGTCTCCGGCTACGGCGAGAAAGTGGTAGCTGTCGTTCCGCCGCAGATCGACGAGCGGGTTGCGGCCCTGCTCGCGGGCCCGGTCGAGCGTTCCGCCATCTACCACACCCCCCGCGGCATCGGTCGGTCCGTCCGTACCATCGGTGCCGAAAGAAGCGACGCATACCCCCGGCACGTTCTCGAGCAGAATTGCCGCCGCTAAGGCGAGCTCCTGATTGCGCCCGCCTGCTCCGTCTCCCTGCACGGTCACGACTGTTTCGCCCCCCCAAAGCAGCGCGGCCGGTCCCGCAGGGGTAGCCGAGTCCCGCGTAGCTGCTGCTGCCGCAACCACGTCGCGCGCCACCGCCCGGGCCTCGCCTTCCAGGCGGTGAGAAACCACAGCCGTGCGGTAGCCGAGCCGCTCCGCCTCCGCCGCGGCACCGGCGATCGCGAGAGCGTTGTCGCCTATCACGCAGTTGATCACGCCGTCGAACACCGCGTCGCCGCCGACAGGAGTCTCGGGAACTTCGCCATCACGCCCGCGGCCCAGATACCGTTGGACTGCGTCAGGCGCATCTACGCCGAAGCGGTCCAAGACCTCGAGCGCATCAGCATAGGTGGTCGGGTCTGCTACCGTAGGACCGGAGCCGATTACATCCAGCGGAGAGCCGACCACGTCCGACAGGATCAGCGAGACTACGCGCGCCGGTGCCGCCGCGCGCGCGAGCTGCCCCCCGGCGATACGCGAAAGGTGCTTGCGGACCGCGTTCAGCTGCCGGATCGGTGCGCCGGCGCGCAACAGCGAATCGGTCACGCGCTGCAGATCCTCGAGCGGGACCCCCTCCGGCGGAGCCGACCAGAGCGCCGAAGCGCCGCCAGAGAGCAGGCAAAGCACCAGATCGTCCGGGCCGGCCGAGTGCGCCAGGCGCAGCGCCTCCTCCGCGGCGGCCACGCCCCGGGCGTCTGGGACGGGGTGCGCCGCCTCCCGCATCTCGACACCGGGCACGGTTAGGCCGTGACCGTCTTTCACCGAAAGCGTTCCCGTCACCCGCGCTCCGAGCACATCCCTCACCCCCGCCGCCATCGGGGCCGCCGCCTTTCCGGCGCCTACGAGCACGATGCGGCCTTCCGGATGGAGGGAAACGGAGCGCCCGCCGACGACCAGCCCCTGATCGTCGATCTCGATAGCTCGAGCCGCGGCACCACGCGCATCGGCCGCACCGACCGCAGCGCCTAGAATGGCGCGGGCGTGCATGCGCAACGTCGCGGCGTCGGTCACGGAAGCCTTGTTTCGTCGGCTGTCCACTGCTTTATAGCGGACAAGGTTGCCTTGGGGGGCCAGGCGTTCAGGCGCAACGTGGTCGTCTTCACCCGCCCGGGACCGGGTTCGGGGGTGACTCGCCTCGAAGCACTGCCGCGGCGTTGCGCGCCGCCAGCACCGCCATCGCGGCACGGGTCCGGTGCGTGGCCGAACCGATGTGCGGCAGCAATACTACGTTGTCCAGCTCGGTCAGCGCAGGAGTGATCGCCGGTTCGTTCTCGTACACATCCAACCCGGCTCCAGCGAGGGGGCCGTTGCGCAAGGCATTGACCAGCGCCGCTTCATCTACCAATGCGCCGCGGGCGGTGTTGACGAGGTAGCTACCCGGCTTCATGCTCCGCAGGGCATCGGCACCTACCACGTGGTGCGTGGCGGCAGTGAGCGGTGCGTGCAGCGACAGCACGTCGCTGGCGGCGAGCAACTCGGGCCATGGCAGATGACGCGCGCCGAGGCGATGCTCCTCATCTTCCCGGAGCGGAGTGCGGCTGGTGCAGCGAACCTGCATCCCGAAGGGTTCCGCACGGCGCGCAACCGCCTGCCCGATGCGCCCCATTCCGAAGATGCCCAGCGTCGCGCCCTGCAGATCTCCGCCAAGATAGTCATGGAAGCCCCAGCCCTGGAACTCGCCCCGGCGCAGACTTCGCTCCGCCTGCGGCAACCGCCGTACTGTGGCGAGCAGCAGGGCCCAGGCAAGATCCGCCGTCGCCTCGGTGAGCACGTCTGGGGTGTGGGTTACAACAATGCCGCGGGCGTGGCACTCGTCGAGATCCACATGCTCGAAGCCGACCGTCGCGCACGCCACTACGCGCAGGCGCGGCGCCCGGCCCAGCAGAGCGGCGTCCACCCGGTCGGTCAGCAGGCAGAGCAGCGCCTCGGCGTCTGGCAGCGCCGCGCTCCACCCGGCCGGACCAGCGACCGTGCCTGCGGCGGCGAGCACCTGCAACGCCGCAGATGGAAGCGGGAAGGTTGTCACAACGTTAGACATGCCGTGCAACTTGCCGTCAACGGCCAACAAAGGCAAGTTGCGGCCGCTTCGGACGACACCCGCATCGCCCTTGCCGCTTTCCGCCTGCCATGAGTTCGCAACTCGAATCGCGCCATTTCTTCCGCACCGGGGACACGGTGCAACACCGCTCAGGCCCGCTGGGCGAGGTCGCGGATTCTCACGCCCTCTTCGCCCTGATCCACTGGACCGACGGGCGCCAGGAAGAGATCGAGCAGTTCGACCCCCGCGTCTTGGTACTGGAGCGAGCCCGGCCCGAGTAACATTGTCGCGCGGCACGGGTCTCGGGTCTCCGATTTCGGGTAACGCGGGTCGCGCTTCACGGCGAAGCGGAGCGGCTGTCTCTACAGCGTAGCGTCGATTCGGGCAGCTTGCACCGCATATTGCAACGTGCAACGGTGCAGACGGCGTGCGGAGAGGGCACCGATGTGTTGTAACATCGCGCTAAGCCGTTGTTTGATTACGGTTTACGGTGCTCTGTAGCGGCCCGGCCACGGGGTGGACTGGGAGATGCAACAGGTGTAGCGTACAGACAGTTCTCACCGGCCGGTGCCGCGCCCCCAAGCCGAAAGGCACCCTTCCTAAAGGCACTGGCCAACCATCTCTGCAGCACCCCAATGTGGCCCGCGAGATCTCCCGCCTTGATCTCGTGGGCCGTTTGGTATCCGGCCCGGGAACCGGAGCAAACCATCCCGGCCGGTTTCAACCTGCGATGACTAGCCAGGCTGCGGCTCCGCCACCGAGCACGACCCGCAGATTGTCATCCAGCGGCAGCGGTAGGAATTCGAGCGTAGCCGCGGTGGCCGCGCCGGCGAGTGCGGCCGTCCACGGCAGTCCCGGGAGCAGCAGACCGGCAGCCAGATTCGTAAACAGTCCCGCGCCGAATCCTTCCCAGCTTTTGCCCCACCGCGTTCGGTGCCTGCCGAACCGGCGGCCCGCCAGAGCCGCGGCGGCATCGCCAAACCCGTTGTAGAGCATCGCGGCAACCGCTACCGCCGTCGGAAACAGCAGCGCGGCCAACAGGTAGGCGACTGCCATATACGTCGCACCCGAGACGCGCCACCGCTCGTGCGGGCGGAGCATCGTACGCGTGCGACGCAGGAATTGGTATCGCGCCCAACGCACCCGGTGCCGTGCCCATTCCGCACCTAGGGCAGCCGCCACCAACATCACCAGGAGCGACAGCGCGGCTGGCCGGGGAGCGAACCAGACCATCAGCGGAACGGCGACAGAGGCGATGTGAAAACCCTTCCGCAGCATCTCGCGCCGCCCCCCGCCGGCGAGAGTGTCGCGCGGGGCATCGGAGGGCGAGCGACGCGTCGGCACCCGCCTAATCCGGTCGCAGGAAGCCGAGGATCAACTCGTTCACCCGGCCCGGTGCGTCGGCCATGACCCAGTGGCTCGCCTCCGGGATCCGCTCGACGCGAAGATCCGGCACCCAGCGCTCCAAGTCTTCGCTGAGACGCAATCCTAAATATCGGTCCTGTTCGCCCCAGATCAGCAACGTGGGGGCTTGAACTCGCGCGCTGCTCGCCGCACCCCCGCCCGCGAGAGCCCGCACGGCTGCACGGTAATAGTTGATCATCGCCGCAAGAGCGCCCGGCTTACCCCACGCGATTTTGTAGTGCGCTAGCTCAGCGCGGGTAAAGGCCCCTTCTCGCACAGGATCGCGCTGCAGGATGCGCTCGAGCAGCGCAAACTCGCCCCATCGTAGCAACCACTCGGGCAGGCGCGGAATCTGGAAGAAGCAGATATAGAGCGATCTCAGAAACTGTCGCCCCCTGCGCAGCTCGCGGGCGAACGCGGCCGGGTGTGGCGCGTTCAGAACGACGAGCCGCCCGACCAATTCAGGGTGCCGCGCGGCGGCTTCCCAGGCGATCGCGCCACCCCAATCATGGCCGATTAGCGTGGCACTCCCGGCGCCCGCATGGTGAATCAGTGCGGCCAAGTCCGCCACCAGCTCTTGCATCCGGTAGCTGCGTACGCCCTGCGGGCGGCTGGATTCGTTGTAGCCGCGCAGGTCCGGCGCGATGACCCGGAAACCCCCGGAAGCCAGGGCGGGGATCTGGTGTCGCCATGCATACCAGAACTCTGGAAAGCCGTGCAGCAGTACGACGAGGGGGCCGCTACCAGCGGCGACATAGTGGAGGCGGACGCCGTTTACTTCAGCGGTGTGATGCTGCCAACCGTCGGGGGGCGGAGGTGCGGCGCGGCTGCCCCGGGTCACGCCGGGGAAGGCGACTCCGCCGGCCTCTGGATCGCAAGGCTGCAGATTCGGTCGCAAAGATCGACAAAGTCGATGCCGGCGGCACGCGCGCCTTTCGGCAGCAGGCTGTTGGCGGTCATTCCTGGAAGCGTATTCGCTTCGAGGCACCAAAAGACCCCATGCGCATCCAGACGAAAGTCGATGCGGCTGTAGCCGCGCAGCTTCAGCGCCCGGTGCGAGCGGAGCGCCAGCTCCTGTACTTCGGCAGCCTGTTCTTCCGACAGATCAGCAGGGAAGATCTCCTCCGCCATCCCCGGCTGATACTTGGTCTCATAGTCGAAGATCTCCCGCTGCACGATGATCTCGCCCACCGGTAGCGCCTGATCACCGAGGATACCCACCGTCAGTTCCCGCCCCGCGACGAACGCTTCGAGCATCACCTCGTCGTCGTGGCGGAACGCCTCCTCTATGGCTGGCTGTAGCTCGGTCCTTTCGTGCACCACAGACAGGCCGACCGTCGAGCCCTGCTTGCTCGGCTTCACCACCATCGGGTAGCCGAGCGCCCGCTCCGCGTCTTCCGCCGAAGCCGGGGCCATCAACCAATCAGGGGTTGGCACTCCCGCGTAGCGCAGCAGCCGCTTGGTGAAATCCTTGTCCATCGCGACACCGCTCGCCAGCGGGCCGCTGCCGGTGTACGGAATCCCGGCCAGCTCGAGCATGGTCTGCAAGGTGCCGTCTGCGCCGCTCCCGCCGTGCAGCGCTAAAAACGCTACATCTACGTTGCCTAGAATCTGATCCGTAAGGAGGGCCGGCGTGGCCGACCGGAGCCCCGCGAGATCCGCTTCGCGCGGCGGAGCATGCGCGACCCCGGCGTCGAGCAGCCGCTCCTGCTCGGCAGGTGCGAGCACACCGCGAGCGGTATCCACGGCAACAACTTCATGACCTGCTTCGCGCAAAGCGCGAAAGACCTGAGACCCGCTGGCGATGCTCACATCGCGCTCCGAACTCGTACCCCCGAATAGAACGGCGACTTTCATGTACGTATGGCTGCGGAAAAAAGAATGCCAATGTAGCCGCCCGGCGCAACGATCGAGCCAGTCCGCTTGCGGATTGCGGACTGCGGATTGCGGATTTTCCGGGGCCCCGCCGCCCCCGCCGCGCTACTTCGCGGCGCTCTCGCCGTAGAGCGCCTCGTACAGGGCCGTGTTGCGGGTGAGAATCTTGACGTACTCGCGAGTTTCCTCGTAGGGAATGCGCTCGGTGAACAGCTCCAGGTCGCCGCGCTCCGGGAATGTTTTCTTCCACCTTTCTACGCGGTGCGGACCGGCGTTGTAGGCGCTGAATACATAGGGCAAGAAGCCGTCGTACGCCTGCATCTGCTCTGCCAGATATTGGGTGCCGAGATGCACATTGATTTCCGGGTGATATAGGAGCTCGGTGTCCCAGTTCTCGATGTCCTTCGAGCGCGCGAGCAGCCGGCCCGTCTCGGGCATGATTTGCATGAGCCCGCGCGCTCCCGCGCCGGAAGCGATGCGCGCCTTGAACATCGATTCCTGGCGGATCATAGCGGCGACGCGGAAGGGGTCTAGGCCGCGTTCGCGTGCCTCCGCCACGATCATGGGGCGGTACGGAAAGGGGTACAGGATGCGCAGCAGGCGCAGGTTGGGCTCGGCAGCCCGCTGGTTTAGCTTCCAACCGATCGGAATGCCGTCCGTGGTGTAGCCGCGCTCGTTCAGCGTTTCCGCGAGCGGGTAGAGGAGGCGCGGGTCATCCCCGGCGGCCGCGATGAAGCGGTTCACCTCGGCTTCCGCCTCGTCGTAGAGCCCGGCATCGCGAAGCAGGTCTACGCCTCGCAGCCACCGTTCGACCCGCGCCTGAGCGGCCGGATCGGCGGCGGGAGACTCAGCGAGTTGCATGGGCCAGAACTTCGTTCCCAACCGATCTGCCGAGAGCAGCGCATAGTAGGACATCGCCTCGCGCCCGACGGCGGCGCGGTAGCGGCTCCGGGCGGTAGCCGAGTCGCCCTGCGCCTCATGGGCCCGCCCGGACCAATAGGTCGCCTGCATCCAGTTCACGCCCTGAGGATAGCTGCTGCGGTACTCGTCGTATACAGCCGCGGCTTTGTCTAAATCTCCCCGCTGGAAGGCGATCCCGCCGAGGCGCATCAAGGAGAGGCCGGTGCGGTTGTGGCCGCGGAAGTGGTCGGCAACCTCACGGTACAGGCGCTGCGCCTTGGCGGTGTCGCCGTCGTCGTGGCTGAGATCCGCCACTAGGAAGAGGGCGTTGGCCGCGCCATCTGTCTTAGGGTACCGCTCCGCCACCCGTGCGAAGCTGTTCATCGCGCTGCTCCGCTGCCCGCGCCGGTACTCCGCACGCGCGGCCAGGTACATTGCCGAAGCTGCGGTTGCGGCAGGTGCATCGGCGAGCTTGCGCAGCTCTTTTTCCGCGGCGGCATATTCGCCCTGATCGAAGAGGGCGCGGCCGAGGTCGAGCCGTGCCCGCTGCCTCTCGGCTGCGGTGCCCGCCCCGGAAGCCAGCCACGCGCGGTATTGGGCGGCGGCGCTGGCGTTGCTTCCCTGCCGGTCCAAGCTGCGGGCAATCGCGAGCCGGTCACCCGCGGTGAGGCCGCCGAGCTCCGCCAGCTCGCGCGCCGCTGCCTGGCCGGCGTCGCTGTTCGGGGAGAGGGTAAGCGCGGCGCGCAGTCCCTCGCGCGCCGCGTCTCGGTCCCCCAGCGAGAGAGCGGCGCGCGCTGCATCCAACGTGAGGGCAGCGCGGGTCGCATCGCCGCTGATCTGACTGGCGTAACGCAAGGCCAGTGCGCGAGCCCCTGCCGCATTGCCGGCGCGAAGGTAGGCGCGCACGTGCGTGCGTTTGCCGCGCCGCTCGAGCATGCCGCCGTCGAAGTCTCGAACGAGGGTGCGAACCCGCGTGGTATCGCCCCGCTCGGCGAGCGCGTCGGCGGAAAGCAGATCCAGCCAGCGGGCCGCCTCCGGCGAATAGTCGCGCGCAGCCGCGAGACCGGCGGTGCCCTCGTCCAACCTGCCGGCGCGGAGCAGAAGAAGGCCGCGCCGGAGCTCTGCGACGGTGCGGCGGTCCGGGTTCGACCGGGCATCT
>JBBSMO010000080.1:0-8480 GCA_038233155.1 Longimicrobiales bacterium | reverse complement strand
TGCATCTGCGACCAGAGCAGAACGCTCACCGGCCCCGTGCCGAAGGCGAGCAGCCTCAGCGGCCGTCCTTCTCCCGACTGCCCGATCTCCTCGACGCGCACCGGAGAACCAGCCGTAGTAATCGGTTCCAGCGCACTCCACAGATCCCGGTGGCTGAAGCGCCGGTCGTCGAGCTTGGGTACCTTGATGCGCTGCTGGATATCGAGTAGCGCCCTAGCTGCGGCGGCATCGCCGCTGCCCGGACGGGGACTGGCCGATTCGATCTCAACGGGGCGGCTGCACGCCGCCGTCAGTGTAAGTAAAAGGAGACAGATTGCCCGATGCATGATGAGCCGGATCTAGGGGAAGAGTCCCGCGAAGATGCGTTGCCGAGGCCGGGCACGTCAACCGCGCCGGAGCCCGCTTGGTGGCGGACGTACTTCGATGATGATTTTCTCCAGCTATACCGGCCGCACCTCCCGCTGCGCCGCACACGCCGCGAAGTTGCCGGAATACTCGACATGCTGGGCCTGCCGGTTGGCTCCCGCATTCTGGATCTTGCCTGCGGCTGGGGCCGCCACGCCCTTCCGCTGGCCGAGGCGGGATATCGCGTTTGCGGCCTGGACCACTCGGAGTTTCTGCTGCGCCGCGCACGCGACTTGGCCGGAATTGCGTCAGCAGACATAGCATTCGTGCGGGGTGATATGCGCCAACTTCCGTTGCAACAGGAGTTCGACGCCGTCCTTTCGCTCTTTTCCTCTCTCGGCTACTTCCTGGACGACGCCGAAGACCTCCGGGTTCTAACCGCCGTCCGCGCCGCGCTGCAACCCGGCGGGCTCTTCCTGCTGGATACCATGCACCGCGACCGCGTGGTGCGCGACTTCGTGCAGCGCGACTGGTGGGAAGCGGGCGGGCGGACGGTGCGCGTCGAGCGCGACTTCGACGCCATCAGCGGAATCTACTCGGAACGCCTCTGGTGGAGCGCGGCCGGTGCGAACGGGAGCAAGGAATACGCGATGCGCATCCGCACGGCGACGGAATGGGAACAGATGCTGAGCCGGCCGGGGTTGCGGCCGCTGCGCTGGTACGGCGGCTGGGACCTGCGCGATTTCACGGAGCGTTCACCCCGGCTCATCGTGGTGGCTACTGCTGACAGGTAGCATCGCCGGTCACGCTCTCGCAAAGACGCCAAGAGCGCAAAGCTCCCGCCCGTCACTCCCTTGGCGAGCTTTGCGTCTTGGCGAGATATTATTTCCGCTCGTCGGCCGGCGCACCGGGCGCTTCGTAACCGCGGAAGGTGCCGCTTTTCCTTGCAGCCGCCTGCCAAACCACCTACTATTCCCGGCAATCACCATCGTTCGTTTTGTTCGAAAGCTCTCCTACCGAAGATGTGATGTCCGACAGGAAAATCCGCGTACTGGTCGCGAAACCGGGGCTGGACGGCCACGACCGCGGCGCCAAGGTAATCGCAAGTGCGCTGCGCGACGCCGGCATGGAAGTGATCTACACCGGGTTGCACCAGACGCCGGAGATGGTCACCAGCGCGGCGATTCAGGAAGATGTAGATGTAGTGGCGATGTCGATCCTTTCCGGCGCGCACATGACCCTGTTCCCGCGCGTGCTCGAGATGTTGCGCGCCGAAGGGGCGGATCACATCCTCCTGACCGGCGGCGGCATCATCCCCGAGGAGGACATGGCGGAACTGAGCGAGCAGGGTGTAGGCCGTCTCTTCGGGCCGGGAACAACCACGGGCGACGCGGTCGCGTACATCCGCGAGTGGTTCGCCGCAAACGGGCGGGATCGGGAGATGGCGGCCTCGTGACGGCCGCCAGCGCGGCGCCTGCGTCCCGCGCGGCTGCCCTGACTGCGGAGCTCCGCGAGCTCGAGCACAAGCTGCGGCAAGGCGGTGGCGCCAAACGGATCGAGCGGCAGCATGAGCAGGGCAAGCTCACTGCCCGCGAGCGCATCGCCCTCCTACTAGACCCGCGGACGACGTTTCATGAGATCGGGTTGCTGGTTGCCTACGATCGATACGACGGGCAGGCACCCGCCGCGGGGGTAGTGACCGGAATCGGCAGAGTATCGGGGCGCGAGATCGTCGTGGTCGCCAACGATGCTACCGTAAAGGCCGGCTCGTGGTGGCCAGAGACCATCACCAAAATTCTGCGCGCGCAGGAGATCGCCATGCGCTGCCGCGTGCCGATCATCTACCTGGTAGATTCCGCGGGGGTCAATCTGCCGTACCAAGGCGGAGTATTCCCCGGCCAGTATGGCGCGGCGCGGATCTTCTACTACAACTCGATCATGCGGCGCTACCTGCACGTGCCGCAGATCTCCGCCGTGATGGGCCAGTGCATCGCCGGGGGCGCGTACCTCCCCGCGCTGTCGGACGTCATCCTCATGGTCGAGGGCACATCTTTCATGGGGCTCGGCGGCCCAAACCTCGTCAAGGGCGCCACGGGCCAGAGTACCGACGGGGAAACGCTTGGCGGCGCCTACACCCACAATGCGATCTCCGGTGTGGCCCACTATCGCGTGCCGACGGATCGTGCCTGCCTCGCCAAAATCCGCGAACTCGTCGAGGATCTGCCGCCCGGCTCCGCACCGCCGGTGGCGGGCGAGCCAGCCGCGCCGGCACGCAAACCTGCCGACCTGTACAAATTGCTCCCCGCAGATCATCGCCAGCCGTACGACATCCGGGCGGTGCTCTCCTGCTTTCTAGATGGCGGTGATCTGGACGAGTTCCAGGCCGACCATGCCCCCGAGATGATTTGCGGGCACGCGCGTCTGGACGGCATCCCAATCGGGGTGATTGCCAACGCGCGCGGGATGCTGAAGGACCCGCACGGCGGGCCGCCCAAGTTCGGGGGGATCATCTACGCCGACAGCGCTGAAAAGGTGGCGTACTTCATCGAGCTGCTGAACCGGCACTCGACTCCGATTCTGTTCGTGCAGGATGTGTCCGGCTTCATGGTCGGTGTAGAGGCGGAGCACTCGGGAATCATCCGCTCTGGTGCGCGCTTTGTCGAGGCCATGGCCACAGCGACCGCGCCCAAGATCGTGCTCACCGTGAACCACGCCTCCGGCGCCGGTTACTATGCGATGGCGGGGCAGGGGTTCGATCCCGACTTCATCTTCACCTGGCCCACCGGCCGGATGGGGGTGATGGAGGGCGAGTCCGCGGTGATGGCGCTCTTCAGCGGCCAGCTCGAGAAGCTGAAATCGCAGGGAAGGCAGCCGGATGTGGAGCTGACGGAGAAGATGGATGCGGTGCGCGCCGACTACGAGCAGCAGTTGGATGCGCGCTACGCGGCCGCCCGCGGCTTCGTGGACGCGGTGATCCCCCCGGAGGATACTCGCAGCGTTCTCTCCCTCGCGCTCCGCACCGCGCGAAACAACCCGGGACCACACCTGGGAGCGTTCGTGCTCCCGGCGAACCTGAAGTGAGCAGCAGAGACCGGCCACGGCACCCGCGAGGGACTGAGCACGCGAAGCGTGCGAAACACCCGGGACCACACCTGGGAGCGTTCGTGCTCCCGGCGAACCTGAAATGAGCAGCAGAGACCGGCCACGGCGCCGCCCCTGCTGTCATCCTGAGCGCAGCGAACGGATCTCCTGCCGTGCTGCGGGGGATTCTTCAGTCGCGGGCTCCGTCAGAATGACGGGAGAAGGGAAGTGCCTCGCGGTGCGTTCGCGCTGCCGCCGAACTTGAAGCTAGGAGAGAGTCATGCCGGTTCAGTACGCACGCCACTACCGCTTCACAGTCGATCAGTATCAGCGGCTGGCTGCGCAGGGTTTCATCGCGCAGGATGCGCGTGTAGAACTGATTGACGGAGAAATCGTCGAGATGAGCCCGATAGGGAGCCGCCACAACGCTGCCGTAGACCGGATCGGCGAAGATTTCGTCCGTCGTCTGGCTGGTCTGGCGATGACCCGCGTGCAGGGGTCGATCCGCTTGAATGATCTGCGGGCGCCGCAGCCCGACATCGCTGTCCTGAAAATTGTCCCCGACTACTATGCATCGGGTCTGCCTACACCGGAAGATATCCTGCTGCTCGTGGAAGTTGCCGACACCTCCCTGACCTATGACCGCGATGCGAAAGCAGCCCTGTATTCGCAGAACGGGATTGGCGACTATTGGCTGGTTGATCTAGTGCAGGATCAGGTGCTGGTCCACCGCGGTCCATCTACGACCGGGTATCAGTCTATCGTGGTGCGGAGGCGCGGAGACGAATGGGCTCCGTTGGCGCTGCCTTCGCTCACCGTTACCGCAGAGCTACTCCTCGGCTGAATGAAAGAAATCATACGTATCGCAAGCGGCCAGGGCTTCTGGGGCGACCAGCTCGACGCCCCCAAGCAGCAGATCGAGAATGGCCCCATCGACTACCTGATGCTGGACTATCTGGCGGAAGTCACGATGTCCATCATGCAGAAGCAGCGATCGCGCAACGCCGCCGCCGGCTACGCCCGTGACTTTGTGCCGCTGATGGGGGAGATTTTGCCCGCAGTAGTCGACGGGAACGTCCACGTTATTGCCAACGCGGGCGGCGTGAACCCCGAGGGCTGCAGGGATGCGACGCTGGAAGCGGCGCGCGAGGCGGGGCTCGAAGGGCGGGCGCGCATCGGCGTGGTTACGGGTGACGACATTCTGGACCGCCTGCCGGAGCTGCTCGAACGTGGCGTGGAACTTCTCAACATGGAGACGGGCGAGCCGCTCGCCGGGGTTCTCGGGCGGGTGCAGAGTGCCAACGCATACATCGGCGCCCGTCCAATCGTGGATGCGTTACGGCAGGGAGCGCACGTGGTGATCACCGGGCGTTCCACCGACACCGCGCTGACCTACGCCCCGATGATCCACGAGTTCGGGTGGGAGTGGAGCGATTTCGATCGCATCGCCGCGGGAGTAGTCGCCGGCCACATCAATGAGTGCGGCGCCCAGGCCAGCGGCGGCAACTGCCTCGTCAACTGGCGAGATATTCCGGGCCTGGCGCGCGTGGGATACCCGATCATCGAAGCGAGCGCGGACGGCTCCTTCGTGGTGACCAAGCACGACGGCACCGGCGGCCGCATCGATCCCGCGGTGGTCAAGGAGCAGTTGCTCTACGAGATGGGCGACCCGCGCGAGTACATCACCCCAGATTGCGTCGCCGACTTCACGACCATTTCGGTCAAGGCCGCTGGCGAAAACCGGGTGCGCATTTCTGGCGTGACCGGCGGTCCCCCTACGGAAATGCTCAAGGTTAGCATCGCCTACTCGGCGGGCTTCAAAGCCACGGGTACCCTAGTGTACGCATGGCCAGATGCGGTGGAAAAGGCCCAGGCGGCAGACCGCGTGCTCCGCGAACGCTTGGACCGGTTGGGGCTCGAGTTCGACGAGATCCTCACCGAGTTCGTCGGGTGGAACGCGACCCACGGCCCCTTGGCGGGCGACCCGCCGCCGGATCTGCCCGAGGTCACCGTCCGCTGGGGAGTGCGCGGCAGCGATCAGGCCGCTGTCGAGAGGTTCACCAAGGAGCTGGCACCGCTGGTGCTCGCCGGCCCGCCTTCCGTCACCGGCTTCGCTGGCGGGCGGCCGCGCGTACAGGAGATCGTCGCGTACTGGCCCGCGCTGATCCCGAAAACCGAGATCGAACCGCACCTGAGAGTCGAAGTGCGGACTGCATAGTGCGGGCACAGCGAGATTCTTCGTCGCTGCGCTCCTCAGAATGACAAGATGGCTTCGCTCCTCAGAATGCCAGACCATCCCCGGCTGCGGGTTGTCATCCTGAGCGCAGCGAAGGATCTCCGCTCGGGCGGCAGGGGGATTCTTCGTCGCTACGCTCCTCAGAATGACACCGACCAGGCTTCGGTCCTCAGAGTGAAAGGCCATCGCTTGCCTCGGGCTGTCATCCTGAGCGCAGTGAAGGATCTGGGGTTGCCCGCTTCAAGATCGTTCGTCGCTTCGCACATGACAATGACGGCACCTCTCTCGCGAATCCTTTGAAGGTCACCTTTCTCGGCACCGCCGCCGCGCGCCCTACCGTAGGCCGCAACGTCAGCAGCCTGGTCGTGCACCGCGAGGGCGAGATGTTGATGTTCGACTGCGGAGAGGGCACGCAACGGCAGATGATGCGGTATGGTACCGGGTTTTCTCTTGCGGACATCTTCTTTACGCACCTGCACGCCGACCACTTTCTCGGTGTGATCGGGCTGTTGCGGACCATGGGGCTGCAAGGGTGGGAGGCACCTATTACCCTCTGGATGCCGCGCAGCGGTGAAGCCGTTATCCGGCAGGCTGTCGAGCTCGGCCACGACCGCATACCCTTCGAGGTGAGCTACCGGCCGCTGGTCGCCGGAGACGTCGTTGAACGGGGCGAGTACGAGATCCGCGCCTTCCGTACCCGCCATACCGGCCCCTCGCTGGGGTACGCGCTCGCCGAACACCCGCGGCTGGGCCGCTTCGATCCGCAGCGGGCGCGCGAGCTCGGCGTTCCGGAGGGCCCGCTGTGGGGACGGCTGCACCGCGGCGAAAGCGTCCAGGTGGATGGCCGCACCATCTCCGCCGCATCGCTGGTCGGCGAGCCCCGCCCCGGCCGCATCATTGTCTACACCGGCGATACGCGACCCTGCGCGGCCACGCGCCAGGCCGCGACGGGGGCCGACCTCCTGGTGCACGAGGCTACCTTCGGAAACGCGGAAGCCGAACGGGCGGTCGCCACCGGCCACTCCACGGCCAAGGAAGCAGCGAAGCTCGCGCGCGATGCGGGCGCTGCCAGTTTGGTCCTCACGCACTTTTCTCCCCGCTATGCCGAAGACCCGCGCACTCTGGAACGGGAAGCGCGAAAGCTCTTCCCCGGCAGTATTGCCGCCTACGACGGCTTTTCGGTAGACGTTCCTTTCCCAAGCTAAACCATACAGATCTGGCGCCAGCCTGGGCGTGATGCGCCAGCGTGGCAGAACCGGCTGCCTCCTTGGCATGTAACCGCCGCTTCCGCAGGGTTTTGCCTGCCGCCGGTGGCATGATGACTGCACACCCTTACAAGTCCCGGCTGGTGCTTGACGAACGGCGCCCGCCGGGTTATTTTCGCAGCGAGTTAGCACTCACCCGAGGGAAGTGCTAACAGAATCGCTCACCGTTAACAAGCAATGGAGGAACGCAATGGCAACCGCAACCGACCTCAAGGTCCGGCCTCTTGCCGACCGCGTGGTCGTCAAGCCCCTGGAAGAAACGGAGCAGATGCGCGGCGGGCTTTACATCCCGGACACCGCCAAAGAGAAGCCGCAGCAGGGCGAGGTGGTCGCCGTGGGACCGGGCAAAACCGAAGAGGGCAAGCGCGTCGATATGGAGCTCAAAGTCGGCGACAAGATCCTGTACGGGAAGTATAGCGGCACCGAGGTGACACTCTCGGACGAGCCGTACCTGATCCTGCGCGAGTCGGATGTACTCGCCGTGGTCGGATAACAACGGCCGCAGCGGGCGGATCGTTCAACTGAGAACCAGAAACCATAGGAGAAGATAGATGGCTGCTAAACAACTTTCCTTCGACACAGAGGCGCGCAACGCTCTGAAGAAGGGCGTCGACAAGCTGGCGGAGGCCGTCAGGGTCACGCTCGGCCCCAAAGGCCGCAACGTCGTGATTGACCGCAAGTTCGGTTCACCGACCATCACCAAGGATGGTGTGACGGTCGCAAAGGAGATCGAACTCGAGGACCCCGTCGAAAACATGGGTGCGCAGATGGTCAAGGAGGTCGCGACCAAGACCAGCGACATCGCTGGTGACGGCACCACGACCGCGACCATTCTGGCGCAGGCGATCTTCCGTGAGGGACTGCGGAACGTCACAGCGGGTGCGAACCCGATGTCGCTGAAGCGCGGCATCGACAAGGCCGTAGAGCAGGTCATTGCCGATCTGAAGAAGATGTCGGTCGAGACGGCTGGCAAGAAGGAGATCGCGCAGGTCGGGACCATCTCCGCGAACAACGACGAGGAGATCGGCAACCTGATCTCGGACGCGATGGAGAAGGTGGGCAAGGACGGCGTGATTACCGTCGAGGAGGCAAAGGGCCTCGAGACGACTCTCGAGACCGTGGACGGCATGCAGTTCGACCGCGGCTACCTTTCACCGTACTTCATCACCGACCCGGACCGGATGGAGACGGTGCTCGAGGACGTCATGATCCTGGTTCACGACAAGAAGATCTCGTCGATGAAGGATCTGCTTCCGGTGCTTGAGAAAGTCGCCCAACTGGGCCGCCCGCTCCTGATCATCGCGGAAGATGTAGAGGGTGAGGCGCTTGCCACGCTGGTGGTCAACAAGCTGCGCGGCACGCTCAAGGTCGCGGCGGTGAAGGCCCCCGGCTTCGGCGACCGCCGCAAGGCGATGCTGCAGGACATCTCGGTGCTTACCGGCGGCCAGGTGATTTCCGAAGAGGTCGGTTTCAAGCTCGAGAATGCGGTGGTCAGTGATCTCGGCCGCGCCAAGCGGGTGGTGATCGACAAGGACACCACCACAATCGTTGAC
>JBBSMO010000079.1:0-8543 GCA_038233155.1 Longimicrobiales bacterium | reverse complement strand
CTGGCGACGCGGCAGCGATGGCCGAAGCAATCGACCGGCTACTGAAGAATGAATCCTTTCGCATGTCGATGGGCAAAGCCGGATGCCAACGGGCGCGGGAGATCTACTCGCCGGCCTCAGCGCTGGGCGCGTTGGAGGCTCTCTACAGCCGCTGGCAGAGCCCCGCCGCCCCACCTTCGGTCGTTGCGCGCGCAAGCGGCATGAAGAAGGTAACACTAGATGCCTAGGCACATGAGCCGCCGTGGCATGAGGGCCGCACCTCCTGAGAGCGGTACCACACCCCCTCGAGCGGCCGCGCGAACACAGAGCTCGTGGCAGGCGCGGGTGCAACCGGAGTCGATTTCAGGGCTGCTGAAGTCCGTAAATTGGACGCTGATCTACGCCGGGTTCATCGGTTACATCTTCGCAATTGTCACATACCGGCTGCCGATCGGCACGAATGCGATGGTAATCGCTCTGATAGGACTGCTCGCGCAGCGCCAGCGCCTGCGCTTTCCGCCCGCCGTGGCCCTCTTCGGCCTCTTCATCCTATGGGGATGGCTCGGGTACACGTTGACCGACTACCCCGCGATCGTCTACGAGAAGCTGATCGAGATCGGCAAGGTATGGCTGATCATGCTGGTCGCGGTCAACGCGCTTCGCACGACCGCACAGATCCGCTTCTACATGATCTTCTTTCTGGTCTCGTTCGCGGCATATCCGGTGCGTGGCGCGATCTTCAACTTTGTCTTCTACCGCTCGACCGTCTTAGGTCGTGCGATCTGGAACCACATCTACAGCAATCCGAACGATCTCGCGGCACTCACTCTGCTTCCCCTCGCGATGGCGGCGGGGCTCGTGGCGAGCGAGCGCGGCTGGATCCGCAAGGGTGCCATCGCTTCGGTGGTACTGCTCCCCCTCGTCGTTCTGATGACGCAATCGCGAGGCGGGGTGATCGCGCTCGTGGTGTTTGGACTCTTCGCTCTGCGGGGGCAGAAGCGGAAGGGGCGGGCCTTTGCAAGCGTGTTTGCGATTGCTGTAATCGCGGCCCTTTTCGCGCCGAGCGGTGTCTGGGAGCGAATGGCGGGCTTGCAGTTCGCGACCAGCGCTGAAACCATGCGGGAAGTCGATCCGGAAGGTTCAGCGGCGTCGCGCTATGCGATTTGGGGCGTGGCCACCTCGATTGTGGCCGATCACCCATTGACCGGGGTAGGCTTCGGCGCCTATCCTGTTGCACACGAGCGGTACGCGACGGGTGCTGACATTCCGCGCGGAGCTCGCGGCCCCCGTGATACGCACAGCACTTACCTAAATATTTTCGCCGAAGTGGGGCTTCCAGGAGTCCTTCTCTTCCTCGCGATGCTCGCCACAGCGGTCTGGAAGGCAGAGACGGCGCGTCGTTCATCGAATCGGGTAAACCCAGCACTCGGAACCCAGATTTGGTATCTGGAAGCCGCTCTCGCCGCTTATCTGGTAGCGGCCGTATTCGGCTCCTTTGCCAAGCTTACGTTCCTTTACCTACATATAGCGGTGCTTCTCGCGCTTGCGCTTGGCGCCGGACAGTTCGCTGCCGAAGCGGGAGTGCAGGGGAGCCGTGGGTCCGGGCGTCGTCTGCCCGCCCCAGCTGGGAGAGGTTGGAATTCGCAGGCGAACGGCAGTTCTAGCGCCGGGTTTGTCCAATGAAGGGCGGCACATGAAGCGACTGGGCTCCTGGGGCCGTACACAGGAAGTAATTGCCAAACGCCTGCTGCTGCCGGGGTATCGAGCACAGCGATGGGTGATCCCTTCCCGCAGGCCGCAGTTACAGAGTTTCCGGCGCGCACTCCGCTTCAGGGAAGGTGCTGTCCGCTGGTCGCCGCAGCAGCGAGAGGAGTGGGTGCTGAAGCAGCTTCGGAAGACGGTACGGTACGCGGGGCAGACGACGCCTTACTACCGTGACTTATTTCGGGCGGAGGGCTTCGATCCATCCGCTGAGTTTTGCTTCCAGGACTTTGCCAGGCTTCCGGTACTCGAGCGGGAGAGCGTGCGGAAAGCAGGCGAGGGGATGATTTCAGAAGCCGTTCCGCGGGAGCACCTCCGTGAGGACGCTACGGGCGGTTCTACCGGTGTGCCTACTCGCCTCTGGGTCGGCCCGGAGGAACGTGGCTGGCGCGAAGGCGGCTCAGAACACTTTCGCCGCAGGGTTGGAGTTCCCCCTGGTTCGCGGCAGGCGTTGCTTTGGGGGCACCATCTTGACCCGGTTGCAAGTGACAAGGTGACCGACCGGCTCCGCGACTTCGCTGAGCACCAGCGTTGGTTCGACTGCTTCCGGCTCTCGCCGGCGGTCCTGGAACGGTATCACCGGGAGTTGCAGCACTACCGTCCCCGGGTAATCGTCGCCTACGCGAGCGCCCTGGGGCTTTTAGCCGACCGCGTGCGTGAGCTCGGCGAGCAACCGGTTTATCCGGCCTGCTGCATGATCACAGGCGCCGAGAAGCTGCTCCCGCACCACCGGGAAGCGGCCCAAGAGGTATTCAGCCGCCCCGTACACGAGCAGTACGGCGGCCGGGATGTGGGACTGCTGGGTTTCCAACTCGATGCGCCGGAATCGCTCGACTTCACGATCGACTGGTGTAACGTGCTCGTCGAGCCAGAAACGGTGGACGAGCGGTCCTCCATCTTGGTAACCAAGCTGCACGCGGACGGCATGCCGATGATTCGCTACCGCGTGGGCGACGTCGGGCATTTCCCCGATGGAAGCCGGCCCGGCCACCCGGCCTTCCATTTGCATGAGGTTATCGGGCGTGACCTGGACGGGATCTGGCTTCCCGACGGCCGGTGGGTGCATGGCATCGAGATTCCCCACCTGCTCAAAGATTACCCCGTCCGGGAGTTTCAACTGGTTCAGGGCGCGGGGTACGACATCAGTCTCGACTTGGTGCCGGCCGCCGGGTTTACATCTGACCACACGCGCGAGATCGAAGATGTATTGGCTGCAAACTTCGACGGCATTGCCGTGACGGCCAAGGTAGTGGAGCGAATTGGCCGCACGCGCGCGAATAAGTGGCGTCCGGTGATCACTCTTGTAGATAGACGACGAGCAACCACAGATGAGTGAAATAACGAACAGCCGGAACGAAGTGTTGGTGGCGGCAGTTCGATTGCCTTCCCACGGCTACGGAATCGGTCCCGCCGCCGGGGGAGATCTGCTCGCTGCTCTCGGGCGTACCGCCGAACTGATGGATTGGGGTGATGAGCAGAGCTTGTTCGCCAATGTCATCCCCGACGGCGCCCGGGTCCTGATCAAGCCCAACTGGGTAATGCACCGAACCGGCGGCTCCGGGGGGATCGAGCCGTTGCTCACGCACGCGTCGATCATCCGCGCCGTTGCCGAGGCAGCACTGCGGACAGGCGCATCCTCCGTGATTGTGGGTGACGCACCGTTGCAATCGTGCGACTTCGACGCGCTGATCGATGCCTGTGAGTTGCGGGACTGGGCAGCAGCGCTCGCAGCATCAGAACCGCGCTTCGGCGGGCTGCACGATTTCCGGCGCACCAAGTCTTGTTACCGGAACGGCGTTCTGGTGCAGCAGGAAGATCAGAACCCGGCTGAAAACTTTGTACTCTTCGACCTCGAGGAAAAGAGCCTGCTCGAGCCGATCACGCGACCCGATCACTCCTTTCGCGTCACCAAGTACGACCCGCGCCTGATGGCAAAAACGCATCGGCCCGGCCGCCACAACTTTCTCGTGGCGCGCGCGGTGATGGAAGCCGACGTCGTCATCAACCTTCCCAAGCTGAAGACGCACCGGAAAGCTGGAATCACCTGCGCGCTCAAGAACCTGATCGGGATCAACGGCAATAAGGAGTACCTGCCGCACCACCGCATCGGCGGTTCCGAGACGGGCGGAGACTGTTACCCCGGCCACAGCAGAATCAAGCGGACGCTCGAGTTCGTCCACGATCAGAAGAACCAAACCCGATCGAGCAGTAGCAAGCGTGTATGGACGATGATCACGCGCGCACTACACCTAATACTTCGCCAGCAGGGGGACCAGCTCGGCGTCGACGGGGCGTGGTCTGGCAACGATACCATCTGGCGTACCTGCCTGGACCTGAACCGAATCCTACTGCACGGGACAGTTGACGCCGAGGTGCGAGCGGAGCGGCAGCGCCGCGTCATCCATTTGGTCGACGCCGTCGTCGCCGGTCAGGGGGATGGGCCGCTGTCCCCGGACCCCCTCCCACTCGGACTGCTGCTCGGCGCGGACAACCCCGCATCCGCGGATTTCGTCGGCGCGCGGCTCCTTGGCTATGACTGGAGGCGGATTCCCATCGTGAAGCATGCGTTCGAAGAGTTCCAGTGGCCGCTGACGGACTTCTCTCCCTCCGAGGTGCAACTCACTGGCGATTTGGGTTCGGGAGCCGCCAACGAGTTGATCGACCCGCTTGCGCAGCGGGCGGAGACAGACTACCCTGTCGGTTGGAGGGACGCTTGCGCACCTGCACCTGAACAGATCGTGCAGGCCGCCTGATCAGGCTTGTGCCGGGGCGGGCGGGCGCGGGCCGCGCCGCCGGTGCGCGCTTTAGAATTTCATGCCCCCGCCGATACTTGGAAAGTAACGGGAGCCGCGCTCCCGCAACCGACCACCGCTGCTCAGAGCAAAGCCGCCGAAAGGCGGTGACGCAGAGCCACGGGGCTAACGCGAAGCTTTTCGCCATGCCCGCCGAGCCGCCAGCGTTTCACGATCTGCGGATCGTAAACACGCTGGCGGCATTTTTTGTTTTGTATTTTTTAATCCTTTTCGGAGACTGCTTATGAATTGTTGATAAACCGCTGGTCACGACGCCGCGATGTTGGTTGGTAGAAGTACCCATTTTTCCTGCTCCAACGGAGCAACTTTTGTTCACGACAAAGGCAAACCCGGGGAAACCCGGTGACGCAAAGCCACGAGGCTACAGCAGCATCAACGAGACGGTGCTGCCATGCTCGTCGGGCTACCCTAACCCAATGAATCGCAATCTCGATACAACCGGATCACAAAATGCTTTCGCATTCCGTCGCCGCGGTGTTGCTGCCGCCGCGATTTCGTTGCTTGCACTCTCCCTCTTGTCGAGTGCCTGCGACTCAGGTGGCGAAACTCTAGCACCTGTCGAGCCGTCACCTATCACGCTGCAACTGAGCGTATCGCTGCTCGAGCTTGCCACCGGCCAAAGTGCACGCCTCAGCGTGCTCCAGAAGAGCGGCACCGTGAACTCAGTGCTCACCCAGGGCGTCACGTGGAAGAGCAGCGACCCGTCGGTCGTCACCGTCGACGGCAGCGGTCTCGTAACGGGGCAGCGAACCGGCGAAGCTTCCGTCACCGCCGCAAGCCGTGCCGGAACGAGCTCGGCTCGCATTCGTGTCAGGGCGTCGTCCAAGGATATCGATATCTCTCCGAAGACGGCGACGCTGAGCAGCGCTGGCGAAATGATCCAGCTTTCAGCGAGCGTGAGCAACAAGAACGGACAATCCAACGGAAACGGCGGCGTAAGCTGGGTCACGCTCGACCCCGGCATCGCTTCTGTTTCGGATAGCGGGCTCGCCACGGCGCTGGCGAACGGCACTGCCCGCATCGTCGGGACCGTCAACGGAGCCGCCGATACGGCAACCATTGCCGTCAACATCAGTGCACCGAGCATTGCCGGAGTCAACATCACCCCCGGGAATGCCACATTGGGTACCGGCCAACAAGCTCAGTTCGTGGCGACGGCCATTGATGCACGCGGGCTGCCGGTCAACGGAATCAGCTTCGTCTGGCACTCGAATGACACGACTGTCGCCAAGGTCAACGGCGCGGGAGTCGTCAGCAGCCTCGCACAGGGCGCCGCGACCATCACCGCTAGTGCCGTGAACACATCGGTATCGGGTACGAACTCGCCGATCGGTATCAACGCTTCCATGATGTCATCGGGCACCACCACCGGCTCGGCATCTGTCACTGTGCGGGCAAGCGCTTCGAACGCGACGGTGGCGAGTCTGGTCGTATCGCCCGCGGCCGATACCGTATTCGCGCTCGGCGATACCGCTACGCTTTCGGCCGCGGTCCGCGACGCGCAGGGGACCCTGATCGCCGGCGCAAGTGTAGGTTGGATGTCTCTGAACTCGAACATTGCCACCGTCGATCCGATGGGTAACGTGATCGCAAAAACCGTCGGCGCTGCTCTCATCGTCGCCACATCCGGGAGTGCTGCCGACACCGCTCAGGTGCGCGTGCAGCAGCTACTATCTGCTGTAACGGTGACGCCTTCCAGTTCGTCCGTCGAGGCGGGCAAGTCGGTACAGCTTGCTGCAACGGCGCGCGACGCGAATGGCAATGCAGTCCCAGGTCAGACCTTTGCCTGGACATCGCCGAATTCCGGGATCGCGACGGTCGATGCTACAGGCCTCGCCAAGGGTGTAGGCGCAGGCTCTGTCGTCATATCCGCGAAGAGCGGCCAAGCGGTTGGCAATGCGTCTCTTCAGGTCCTCGCCGCCACGACCCCGGAACCACCGCGCACCCCTTCATCGGGCTCGCCTGCCGAGTTGCCGCGAATTTCCGTTGATACGCGCTTTGTGGCACCGACAGGACAAACGATCAATGTTCCGGCCGGCGGCGACTTGCAGAAGGCGTTGAACGCAGCTCAGCCAGGTGACGAAATCGTGCTTGCTGCGGGTGCCAGCTTCACCGGCAACTTCGTGCTGCCGAAGAAGAGCGGCTCGGGTTGGATCATCGTCCGCAGTGGTACCGCGTTGCCCGCTGAAGGGACGCGCGTCACGCCAGCGACAGCAGCGAATTATGCCAAGATCGTCAGCCCGAACTCGATGGGCGCTGTGAGAACTGAGGCCGGTGCCAGCGGCTACCGGATCATGGGCGTCGAGATCACCTACGCGGCAAGCGTTTCCACGGCGGGTACACTCGTCGCGCTCGGAACGTCGGGAGCCGCACAGAGCACAGCCGCATCAGTACCTAGCCGGTTGATCATCGATCGCTCGTACATTCACGGGCATGACGGGGTGGGATTCCAGCGATGTGTAGGGCTCAATAGCGCCATGAGCGCGGTGATCGACTCGTGGCTTGCCGAGTGTCACCACAACGGCTTTGACTCGCAGGCGATTGCAGGGTGGAATGGGCCCGGCCCGTTCAAGATCGTCAACAACTTCCTTGAAGGTGCTGGCGAGAACGTGGTGTTTGGGGGTTCCGACGCGCAGCTTCCGGAGTTGATTCCTGCAGATATCGAAATCCGTCGCAACCATTTCTACAAGCCGCCCGAGTGGTTCACCAGCGGAAAATGGACAGTCAAGAACCTGTTCGAAGTCAAGAGCGGCTCCCGTGTATTGATAGAAGCTAACGTCTTCGAGAACAACTGGAAGGATGCTCAGTCGGGGTTTGCTATCCTGCTGAAAGGTGATCCTGGGGAGAACGCCCGTTCGCAAGACATCACCTTCCGGTACAATATCGTTCGGAATGCGGCTGCGGGCCTCAATGTTCATGCGGACCCGAACGGCACTCCCGAGGCAGGCCGCCTCAAGAGGTTGTATGTCGCTCAAAACCTCTGGGAGCGAATGGGCTATGCGAGCGATTTTCCGGAGAATGCACGAATGTTCCTGGTTCAGAGTGCATTGACCGATGTAGTAATAGAAAACAATACGGCGACGGGCTCGTTTCAGAACCAGGTGATGGTTGAGCCGGGCACCGACACCGCGATGGGAATACGATTCGTGGGGAATGTTATCGACCAGAGCCGCTACGGCGTCAACAGAGCTTCTTCCTTCGGCGATCTTGGCATTACGTTCACCAACAACGTGGTCGCGCCAGCAACTTGGAACGACGGGCTGCCCGCAGGCAACTGCGTGACCTCTGTGGTGCTCCCGGTGCCTTCCGCCTGTGCGGGGGCAGGCGTCGACCGCGCTGCTCTCTCCGCAGCAACGCAGGGGGTGGTGATTCGGTAAAATCGGCGGCGCTTGCCCAGCGCGTCTCCCTGACGAAAACATCTCAATTCCAAGCTGCCCGCCCCAAAGGATCGGGGCGGGCAGCTTTCATTCATGTTACCCTTTGCGGCAGTGCGGCGTGCCGGTCGCGTGTGAGCCCCGAGTCAGACCGTCAGCCACATGTCGAACGCTCCGGAATCGGGGTAACGGATGGATCGGCGGCGGCGCCGACTCGTACGTAAGTTTCTGTTGTAACCGCTGTTTAAAGTGACCTGACCTTCAAAAGCTGAACCAGTTACTATGGGAGTCCACCACGGCCCGCGAGGGCAGGAGGGACTCCAGATGAAGAAGACACGGCACACGCCGGAGCAGATCATCCGCAAGTTGCGCGAGGCGGAGGTTTTGCTCGCTGGCGGCGCGACGGTCGCCGAAGCGGGCAGGGCGTTGGCTATAAGCGAGCAGACGTATCACCGCTGGCGGAACCAGTACGGCGGGATGAAGGCGGACGACGCCAAGCGCCTGAAGCAGCTGGAGCTGGAGAACAACCGGCTGAGGCGCCTGGTGGCGGACCAGGCGCTGGACAACCTGATCTTGAAGGAGGTTGCCCGGGGAAACTTCTGAGCCCGGCCCGGAG
>JBBSMO010000078.1:0-8606 GCA_038233155.1 Longimicrobiales bacterium | reverse complement strand
GATGCAGTCGATCGCCTCCCACACCCAGTAGTCGTTGCCGTCAATGTCGACCGAGAGCAGGTCGACTTCGCCATCGAAGCCAGCACCGCGGAGGATCGAGTTCACGTTGTCGCGGGTCACGGTCGCGTGCACGAAACGGGGCGGATGCAGCGACGTATCCGGATGCCGCCGGTAGAACTCCCGCCCGGCCTCGACCAGCCGCGAGCGTTGATCCACGAAAAGGCCGTCGAAGCCGAAGTTGAGCGCCAGATTCGCGCAGTTGCTGGCCTTGACGCCGTCACCCCCTCCGATATCTACGAACTGTCCCGGTCCGATCCCCAACACGCCGAGAAGGAACAGGACGATGCCGTCCTCTTCGAACTGTGAAAAAACTCGAAATCCGGTTTCTTCCACCCGCGGCATCGGTTCACCGCCTTCAGCCATGCCGCGATAGCGCAGGTAGAGCTCGCGCAGGCTGACCTTGGTTGCCGGAGAAGCTTTCGCAGAGACCGCTTGCTGCTCCGCCACCGCTTCGACAACGCGGCGGGTGAGCCGTTTGGCGCTCCGACGCAGGGGGTCGATCATCGTCAAGCGTGCGATCCTGTGCGTGCGGATGAGTTCCGGCCGATCCGGCCAGCCTCGGGTGCGCCTGCTCCCGGCATGTCACGCTCCCTGCCCTGCATCTCCGGAATCTGGTGTTTTCCTGCATGGCGGCTGCGGACGGGGAAGGCTGCCTGCGAAGCCCGTCGTGACCACCGTACCCCCAGCCGCGCAGATCGGAACGCGATCTCGCCGACCACCCGCGGCGTCAAGCGGGTTCGGAGGACCTCCTTGAACTGCGCGAGCGCACCCGCCACGTCCCCCCGGTCCAGCCCCCGGTACGCCCGGCGAACACACGCCAGCGAAAAGTTCTCCCTCGCCTGCCGCGACCAGGCGGCAGCGTGCGCGGCGGGAAGATGCTCCCGGTTGATCTCGATCGCCAAGCGGTAGTCACTACCATTCTGCTCGACCGATCGCCCGGTGAGTCCTTCAGAGTGGAGCCGGTACTGAGCGAGCGGCTGGATCTCGTACCACACCGGGTAATGGGCGGCGATGCGCACCCACATTTCCCAATCTTCCCCGTAGGAAGAAATCCGCCGGTCGAAGCCCCCCAGCCGCTCGTACACTCCGCGGCGCACTACCATCGCCGGTGCCTGCAGCCGTTGCCCCAAGGCGATCGTTTCGAGCCAGGCGTCCAGCACTCCGCTGCTGCTCTGCAGCTGCCGACTGACCGACCGCGGGTGGCCATCCGCATCCATGCGGATGTCGCGGCAGAACGCGGCGCCGAGGGTCGGCTCTGCCTCGAAGGCGCGCTGCAGGGTCGCGTAGAAGCCGGGTAGCACCAGATCATCACCATGCAGCAGGTGCACTAGGTGCCCCCGCGCGCGCTGCAGGCAGGTATCGAAGTTCCGGATGTGCCCGACGTTCTCCGGCTGCCGGAAGAAGCCGACTCGTCCGCCCCCGACCTCCTCGACCACCGTGGCCGGATCATCGCGCGTGGAGTGATCGTCCACCACCTCGATCTGCATCGTCTCGGGGCCGGGATCCTGCGCGAGCACCGATTCCAGCGTCTGACGCAGGTATTCCGCGCAGTCGTGAGTCGGAATCATCACCGACCAGAGCGGGCGCGGGGTCTCTGCGGGCAGGGGCGGGATCGGGGCGCGGGGGGAGCTATTACGCACGCTGCTCCTCCATCCCGAGCCTTCGTTGCACCCGCGCGGGTAAGGTCCGTCGAATGATCGGCTTCACTCGTCCCTTCAGCCGTCTACGCACGCGGCGCTGCCACCGCCAGAGGCGGTACAGAGTCTGGCGCCGGTACAGGCGGAGCTCCCATCGCGCCGCCCTTGACACGGGTGTGCCACCGACCCCGCGCGTCTCGAGAAACTCTGCGGCCCATTCGAGGTAGTGCAGCCGGGCGGCGCGAAACCGCCCCGCACTCTCGAGTGAGGAGTAGCACGAATCCGGGTGCCGGCGGTACCTGTCCCAGCAGCGATCCGCGACGTAGACGGGAGTGTTCAGCAACAGCTTCGTGTAAAATGCCTGATCGGTGAAGGTGGCCCGGAAGCTTTCCTCGAACCCGCCACTCCGCTCGACAGCGGAGCGGCGCATCAACAGACTGCAGGTGGTAGGAATCGCGGCGCGGCCGCGCAAGCAGCGGATGAGCAGCTCCGGAGCAGCGACGCGTCGATCCAGAGGTACCCCGAGGTAGGGCATCTCGTCCCGCTCTGCATCCTCCGGCTTTCCCGTCCAGCTGTACCAGCGCAAGGTGTGGCCGTACACCGCACCCACGTCCTGCATCCGCTCCAGGAGAGGCACCTGCTCCTCGAGCTTGAAGGGGAGCCAGACGTCGTCTGAATCCAACAGCGCGATGTACTTGCCCCTGGCGTGACGGATACCTAGGTTTCGAGAGGCGCTAGCACCCAGATTCGCTCGCCCCCGGTGCTGTAGGAGCCGGATCTGGCCGGCGGAACCTTGGACATAGCGGCGCGCAATTTCGGCACTCGCATCCGTGGAGCCGTCGTCGACCAGGAGCAGCTCCCATGCGTTATAGGTCTGCGCGACCACGCTTGCGATCGCCTCCTCGAGGAAGCGCTCGGAATCGAGAAAGGGCATGATCACGCTGACGCTGGGATCGGCACGCTCATCCGGGTTCACGCTCGGCTCACCTCCGCGGTCACTAGACGAGGCAGACATGGATTCCGTCACGACGAAGCGATCCGGCCGGACGGGATCTGCCCGAGCGGAGCCTCTCCCGATCCTGATGTACCATCAAGTCGCGCCCGAACCACATCCGCGGTTTCGCGAATACACCGTCACCCCGCGAGCCTTCGCCGCGCAGATGCACTGGTTGTCGGCCGCCGGATTCCAGGCCGTCACTCTGGATCAGTGGCTCGACCGATCGAGCGGCCGCCCGCGCCTCCCCGCGAAGCCAGTCGTGATTACCTTCGACGACGGCTTCGCAGAATGCGCAGAATACGCAGTTCCCATTCTCCGCGCTCGCGGCTTCACAGCCATCTTCTACCTGGTTGCTGGTTTGACCGGGGAAACGAGCCAATGGCTGGTCCGGGAGCTCGGAATCGAGTTTCCGCTGCTGGACTGGCGAACCGCCCGCGAGCTGGAACGGAACGGCTTCCAGTGTGGCGCCCATACCGCAACCCACCCCCGCCTGGCGACTCTCGACGAGACGCAGTGCTGGACCGAGCTGGTGAGCTCGCGGCAGCTGCTCGGTGAAAATCTGGGACATGAGGTCCGGCACCTGGCCTACCCCTTTGGCTCCTTCAACGAGCAGGTACGGGAAATCGCCGCCCGAGCCGGTTTCCGCTCGGCGTGTTCGACGCTGAACGGATTCTGCGGGGTGAACGACGACCCGCTCGCCCTGCCCCGCATACACGTTTCGGGCCATGATTCGCTGCTGGACTTCGTCTTCAGACTGCGCACCGCCCGGTCCGCCGGAGAATGGGTGAGCACCGGGGTTCGCAAGACGGTGCGCGGACTCCGCAGGCGGGTGCGCGGCGGATGAGCGGGTCTGCCCGTGCCAGCGTGGTGATCCCCACATACCAACGCCGCCGATCGGTCGAGCGCGCCCTGAAAGCCCTGGCCTCGCAGACAGTACCCGCAGATGCCTACGAAGTGGTGGTTTCGATCGATGGCTCGCGCGACGGAACCGAGGAAATGCTCGAGCGCTTTCCCGCACGCTATCCGCTGCGCTGGGTTTCGCGCCCCAACGGCGGCCGGGCAGCGGCATGCAACGCGGGAGCGGAGCAGGCCGGCGGGGAGCTCCTGGTCTTTCTGGACGACGACATGGAGCCGGTACCCGGATTCCTGGCCGCTCATCTGAACGCCCACGCGGGAGACTACCCGCGCGGCGTGGTGGGCGCGGCGCCGATCCGCTGTGACGACTCCTCCCCCTCGGTGGTGTCGTATCGGGCGACGGGCTTCCGCAACAAGCTCCGCGCGCTGGCCGAGAAGAACTCGGAGCTCCGGTTCAGCGAAGTCTATACCGGCAACTTCTCGATACCTCGAGCGCTCTTTTTCGCAGTGGGCGGGTTCGATGAGAGCTTCCGTCGCTATGGCCACGAAGACTACGAACTCGCCCTCCGCCTGAAGCACAGGGATGTGGCGCTCACCTACGACGCGCATGCGCTCGCCGTTCAGCACTTCGAAAAGGATTTCACAGCGCTGGCGCGGAGCATCTTCCAAGAGGGGCAAACCGCCGTGGAGCTCGCAGCCAAGCACCCCGAGGCGCTGTCGGAGCTCCCTCTCAGCCGTCTTGCGGAGCTCTCCCCGAGAGTTCTGCGCCGCCTCCGCTGGATGCTCCCGCTCGCCAGCCTCTGGAGTGGGTTTCCGGTGGCCCTGATCCGCCCGCTGGCACACCTGGAGAGCCGCCTGCCTACGCCCGGCCACGCTTTCTATCGCCGCGCCTTCGACTGCTTCTACTGGCTCGGCGTACAGCGGGAGCTACGCATGCGGGGCGAACGGGGGGGAAGCCCGGAGGCGCTCGGTGAAGCCATTCAACGGCTCGTCCGCCCGACCCGCCCTGCGCTGGCGTTGCCTGCTGCCAGGTAGATTTCTTCGAGAGACTCGCTGAGCTTGCGAACATCGAAATGGGCTTCCACGTGGCGGCGGCCGGCTCGTCCCAGCGCCGCCCACTCTTTAGGTCGCGCGAGCAGATCCCGTAGCCCTTCCGCGAGCGCCGCGACATCGCCTTCGGGGACGAGGACACCGGTTTCTCCATTCAGCACCACCTCGGGGATCCCACTGTGGTGTGTGCTCAATACCGGCAGGCCGCAGCTCGCCGCCTCCATCAGCACGGTGGGCGTGCCCTCCTGATCGCCGTCCGCCGCGGTCAGGCTCGGGAGCAGAAAAAGGTCAGCCCGGTCCATAGCTTCCCGAACCGCGAGCTCGGTAGCCCCTCCGCAGAACTGCACCCGTTCGCCGAGGCCCAGCGAGCGAGAAAGCCCCTCCAGCTCCGCGCGCAGCGGGCCCTCGCCGATGATTCGGTACGACAGCGCAGGGGATGATCGTCCCAGCGCGGCCACAGCCCGCAGCCCGATCTCTATCCCCTTCTTCTCCACCAGCCGTGCCACGGTGAGCAACTGCACGGGCTCTCCCGTGGGGCGCGGCAGCCTCTCCCGAAAGGAGAAGACCTCCGGATCCACCCCGATCCGTTGAACCTGCGCCAGACGAGCGGGACAGCCGAGCGTTTCGAGACGTCGCCTCATCGCGCGGCTGAGGGCGGTGACGGCATCCGCACGCACCCATAGGGGGTCGTAAACGCCCGCTTCGCGCTCGCGGGGAAAGCTGGAGCAATCCCATCCGTAGAACGAAACGATGAAAGGCACGCGCAGGGCCCGCGCGAGAAAGGCGTAACGCAGCGCCAGATCGCCGTAGTGGCAGTGCAGCACGTCGAAGGGTCCCGCCCTGCTCACCTCCCGGTGCTCTTTCCATCGCCTCGCGGTCGTCCGCCGGGAAAGGGGAGCTCCCTTCCAGAGGGCGTCGACGGCAGAAGCCGGAGAGCGAAACAGCTTTGCGAGGCCCATCAGGTCGTGCGCGGCGCGGCGCCACCGGCTCGATCCGCCCACTCGCGGCCCGTCCAGATAGCGGGTCCGCTCGTATAGCCGGTAGCGATGCACCTCCTCGTGCACCAGACCCGCCGGGGGTCGCCGCTGCGAAAGGATCGTGACCCGGTGGCCGCGGTCCATCAGTCCGGTGATCTGGCGGAGAATGAAGGTTTCCGAAATCTCCGGAAACGACCGCATCAGAAAGCCGATGTGCAGCGGCACCGGACTCGCTCAGGCTCCCGGATCCCGGAGCGGCTTGAGTGCACGGAGGGTGATCAGCAGTGGGAAATCGGGATCGTGCGCGGCGAGCTCCTCCGGCTTCAGCTCCTCGCGCGAGAGCCCGTGCAGAAAGGCGGTAGCGGCGAGCACGTTGCCGTGGGACTCGACGCGGACGTTCCCCTCCGGAAACACCTCCTCGCTCAACCGCTGGACGGAACACACCGTGAAGCTCCAGTACCAGGAGTCCCGCCACTTCTCGTCCGTGGTCTGGCTGATCCCCGGAACCGTGACCAGCAGCACGCCGCCCGGTCTGAGCCCTCCGGACAGGGAACGCAGCGCCGCCGGCACATCATAGACGAGCTGCAGCGTCTGGGTGAGGATGATGCAGTCGAACGCAGCGGCCGGCAAACTGTCTCCCCGCCCGAGGTCGGCGACCACGGTCGCCTTCGGATTGCCTTCGGTGGGAAAGAGCACATCCGCCCGGGAAACCCGGCTCCCCCCGAACTCCCGCGTATAGGAGGAGTCGCCCGCTTCCAGGACGCGCCCCCGAATGTCTCCGGCGACGGAAGTCAGGAACTGCTCCACGTAGAAGCGGTCGATCGGCAAACCGCGCTCCCACCCCCAGTGGCGGTTGATCGGCTGGACCCGCCGCAGATCCCCGAACCGAACCCGTCCCGGCGGCGGCCACCCCTCTCCGGATCGGCCGTCCAGGAGCCGCCGACCGAACCTGCGCGGAAGGAGGCAGGCAGCCCCGCGCCGCGCTCGCTTCTTTGCCTGTCGGATTCGGCGTGGGAGGCGGCGGATCCTGTCGATAGCGGAGGGCCGCAGGCGCCGCAGCTCGCGGTCTATCACCTTCCAAACTTCGGAGCCCTCCTGTCCGCGCCCGGCCAGGTAGTCTCGCGCCCAGCGCAGATAGCGGAGTTTCTCCGCATCTCCACTGACCGTCTCCTCTGCGACCGCGCATGCCGAAGCGGGGTGGCGGCGATACCTGACCCAGCAGGCATCCGCTACGTAAACGGGCCCCGCGGTGAGCAGTTTCGTATAGAAGACCTGGTCCTCGAAGAGGCCCCGGAACTGCTCCTCGAAGCCCCCTACCTCTTCGATCGCTCCCCGGCGGGCGAGGATGCTGCTGGGACACGGCAGCGCCGCGTTCCCTCGAAGCGCCCGCAGGAGCACCACGGGAGGCGGATGGAGGCGATCGAGGGGAACGCCCAGATTCGGTAGATGGTCGCGGCTCCCACTTCCCGGTTCTCCGGACCAGCTGTACCAGTAGACGCTGTTTCCATACAGTGCGACCGCCTCGGGATGGGCATCCAAGAGCGCGGTCTGTTCCTCGAGCTTGTTCGGTAGCCAAACGTCGTCGGCATCCAGAAAGGCTACGAACTCTCCCCGTGCTTCCGCCAGCCCGAGATTGCGAGCTGCACTCATGCCGCGGTTCTCATGCCCCGGATGCTCGAGGTAGCGCACCCGCTCCGGGTGCTCCTGGGCGTGCCGACGCGCGATTCCCGTGCTCTCGTCACTCGAACCGTCATCCACCAGGAGCAGCTCCCACCTTCCGTAGCTCTGCGCCAGGACGCTCTGAATCGCCTCCTCGATGAAACGCCCGGCATCCAGGAAGATCATGACGACGGAGACGAGTCCCGCAAAATCGGACTGCACTGCGGGCTCGTCGAGCGCCAGACCCGCAACGCCGTCGCTCACCTTCCCCCCACTGTCGCTGTCCGGTCGAGTGGAGTTGGCGGCTCCTCACTTCCTGCGACGGTACGAACTTCGAACCGACACGGGACTACGCCGTTGTTCTTCGGTGTGACTCCCGGTCCTACGGAACTGACGGAGACCACCTCGATTTCGAACGCTTCCTGAATGTAGTCGAAGGTGGTATCGAGGCCGTCGCTCGACCATAGACTGACCATGTACCTTCCCGCGGTCAGATGGAGTTCCTCGATGCGAAACACCACGGTGTTCCGTCCCCGGCGTAACTGCACCGCCTTGCCCTGTGAGATCGTATCGGCGTTGACCAGGATGGCTCCTCCGCCGGTTCGCAGCGTAACCGCAAGCGATTGCACTCCCCGGGGAGCTTCGCAATGCAACACCAGCGCGAACTCGAGCGGGCCGTTGGGATGGACGGGTGACGCGGGATCGTCGCCTCGGCTGCCATAGCGGGCGCTCATGAAACGGACCGCACCCGAGCCCACCCGCTCCGCGTTCGTGAGGTCGATCCATCCCCCGGGACCGGGCCCCGGTCGGTCGCCGTCGCGATGGAGGTGCGCGGCGACTACGTCGTCGGTGGTACCGTCGAGAGCGATCCGCCCCTCGTCCATAAGGAGCGACCTGCTGCACAGCCGCCGCACCGCGTCGAGGTTGTGGCTCACGAAGAGCACCGTGCGCCCCTCGTGCGCCGCGTCGCTCATCTTGCCGAGACACTTCTTCTGAAACGAAGCATCGCCGACCGCGAGCACCTCGTCCACGATTAGGATGTCCGGCTCCAGGTGGGCAGCTACGGCAAAGGCCAAGCGCAGGTACATCCCGCTCGAGTAGTGCTTCACCGGGGTGTCGATGAAGCGCGCTACCTCCGAGAACTCCACGATTTCGTCGTACTTGCGCCGGATCTCCTGCCGCGTCATGCCGAGGATTGCGCCGCTAAGATAGATGTTTTCGCGCCCCGTGAGCTCCAGATGGAAGCCGGTTCCCACTTCGAGCAGCGAGCCGACGCGGCCGCGGATCGTCACCTCCCCTTCGGTGGGCTCGGTGATGCGCGAGAGCACCTTGAGCAGGGTGCTCTTCCCCGACCCGTTGCTCCCGATGATG
>JBBSMO010000077.1:0-8629 GCA_038233155.1 Longimicrobiales bacterium | reverse complement strand
CGGATCAGGGCGTCGGCGATGCGGGCGATAGCGGTCAGTTCATCGTTGCTGCGCTTGATGCGCGCCATCACCCCTACGCGCGCGAGCAGCTCCGCGGAGCTGCACCCCTTGCTCAGGAAGTCGTACGCGCCCAAGTCCAAGCCGCGCACGATCAGGTCGTCCGTTTGTGAGGTGCCGGTCAGAAAGACCACCGGGATCGCGGCGGTGGCCGCATCTTTCTTCAATCGCTCGACAACCGCGAACCCATCCATCTCCGGCATGTGGACGTCCAGCACGATGACGTCCGGCAACCATTCGCGCGCGCGTTCTAGGCCGGCGGCGCCGCCAGCCTCCGTCGTCACCTCATGGCCGCCCTCGCCGAGCATCGCCGCCACCGTCGCCCGAGGGATGTTCTGGTCGTCTACCACCAGCACGCGCGCCATCAGAAATCCTCCCGCCGCTGCGCCTGAACGGGCCGGCAAAGCCCCGCGAGGTGCGCGGCAATGCGCGGCAACGGGAGTACTTCGCCGGCAAATTTTCGCGCCGCCGCGGGCATCCCGTAGATCACTGCCGTTTCTTCGCTTTCTACGATGGTGCGGGCCCCGGCGGCCTGAAGCTGCTGCAGGCCAGCCGAGCCGTCGCTCCCCATGCCGGTCAGGACCAGCCCGACAGCGCGCTCGCCGACGGTTTCCGCAACGCTGGCGAAGAGCAGATCGGCCGAAGGGCGGTACAACTCGCCGGCCGGCTCGTCCGAGACTCGCACGCGCAGGCCGCCACTCCCTTTCACCACGGTAAGGTGCTGGCGCCCGGGGGCGATCAACACCCTGCCTGGCCGCAGCTCCTCGCCATTCACCGCTTCGCTCACGTGCACAGCGGACCGGCGGTCCAGGCGGGCCGCGAGTGTGGTGGTAAAGCCGGCCGGCATGTGTTGCGCGATGACGATGGCCGCCCCGAAATCTTCCGGCAGTGCCGGGATGATCGCCGCCAACGCGCGGGGACCGCCTGTCGAGGCGGCAATGGCTACGATTTCCCGCTCTCCTGCCGCCCGGGCTGCGGACGATACTGGGCCAGCGGGGGTCGGCGCGGGCGCCGGTGCCACCGCTTCCTGGCCGATGCCCGCCCGCCCCACCGCGACCAGCTTTTCATGGATCAGCGGGGCCAGGTCGAAGATGTTCATCGCAGCACCAACGCTGCTCTTGTCGATGAAATCTACGGCACCGAGCTCGAGCGCCTGCAGCGTAACCTCCGCACCTGCCTGCGTCTGAGTGCTCATCAGTACGACAGGGGTGGGAACCTCGGCCATGATGTGCCGGAGGGCCTCGAGCCCATCCATCTCCGGCATGTTCAAATCCATGAGGACTACGTCGGGGCGCAGTGTGCGCACCAGCTCAAGTGCTTCGACCCCGTTGTCCCCCGAGCCCGCGATCTCGATGTCCGGGTGGGGATCCAGCATCCGGTGCACTGCCCGGCGAACGAACGCCGAATCATCGATCACCACCACCCGCACCGGCGCGCTCTGGGCGGGGCTACCCACCTGGCGAGGGGGAAGGGCCATCATCCGCAGTCCAGTTCGTTTCCGGCATCGATCCTTCGATAAAAGACGGCTCCTGCCCGCCGCTGGGCACAAAACGGAGTAGAAATGCGGCTCAGGCTTTCCGCATGCCCCAGAAAGAGATATCCCCCCGGAACCAGTGCCTGGTATAGGTGCTCTACCGCACGCCTGATGCCGTCGCGATCAAAGTAGATGAGAACGTTTCGGCAGAAGACCACATCTTGTCGTGTGAGCGCCTCCTCCCACCCCGGGTTCAGCAGATTACCCTGCGTGAATTCTACCATCGCCCGGATGGCGGGGCTCAGCGCCCACTGGTCGTCCTCTTCTTTGAAGTACCGGGTGCGGATTTCGGGCTCCACTCCCCGAAGCGCGTGCTCGGTGAACGCGCCACGGCGCGCCTGCTCGAGTGCCCGCGGGTCGACATCCATCCCCGTAATGCGGACCTTCCACGGCGGGGGAAAGAGCTTCGATTCTTTCGCGATCATCGCCAGCGTGTACGGCTCCTGGCCCAACGCGCACCCGGCACTCAGAATGCGCACTTCCCGGCGGCCCTCGCCGCGCAACCGTTTCTGCAGCTCGGGAAGGACTTCATTCCTCAAGATGTCGAGCTGAGCCCGCTCGCGAAGGAAATAGCTTTCGTTGTTCGTGAGATGAGGGATGAGCTGTTGCCGCTCGGCCTCTCGCTCCGGGTGGAACTTGAGATGGAAAAAGAGCTGCTCGAAGGTATCCATCCCGAGTTCGGCGCGGCGCGGCTCGAGGCGGGAGCGGAGAATGTCACGCTTTTCGGGAGGGAAATTCAGGCCGTATTCGGCGACCAGCCACTCGGAGAACAACCGGAACTCTTCCTCGCTCAGAACTGGACGGTTCAAAGCTCCTCGTCCGTGCCGCCGTGTGCGGAAGAAGCCGCCTGTGCGGCGGCGTTGCGAACCAAAGGGTCAGGATCTGAAGCGGCAGCTCCGGCCAATGCCGCGACTGCGCGGGGAGATGCGATCTGGCGGAGGGCGCGGACTGCGGCCAGCCGCACCTCCCAGTCATCGTCGTCGAGCGCGGCGAACAAGCGCTCTCCGGCAGCCGCGGGAGCAAGATGGTCGAGCGCGGCGGCCGCGGCGCGCCGAAGATCCCGGTTGCCGTGCTCGAGGCAGTCGGTGACCGGACCGGTGGCCCGTGGGTCGCCCAACGCCCCCAACGCTCTCAGGGCGGCCGCTTGAACGCCGGCATCTTCGTCATCCAAGGCGGCCATCAAGGGCGCGAGCGCCTCGCCGCTACCGGTTTGCCCCAGAGCCGAGACGGCGGCGAAGCGCTGCCCGGCATCTCCCGCTTCGAGCGAGGCGGCCAATCGCGAAACCGCCGCGCCGCCGCCCGCCGCACCGAGCGCGCGAATCAGGGCGCGCCGGGCGGCAGGGTCGTTTTCTCGCTCGAGCGCGGCGAGCACCACATCGAGTGCATCGCTGGCGCCGAAGCGAGCCAGCCCTGCCGCCGCTGCCGTGCGGACGTTGGCGTCGGCATCGGAAAGGAGGCGGGTCCGGTCTGCCAATGGCGCACCCGGAATACGGCCGAGCGCCTCAGCAGCGCCCGCACGCGAGGCGGGCTCTTCAACCGCGCGGAGCAGGTGCGGCAGGACGAGGCTGGCGTCTGAGCGCGCAAGCGCCTCTGCCGCTGCCGCGCGCGTCCGGGTCTCGGGACTCGCGAGTTCCCGCACCAGCGAGCGCACCGCATCCGCGGGGGCTGGGGGGGCCGGCGGCAGCGCGTTGAGCAAGGCCACGCGTTCACTCCCCCTGCTGCCGGGCAAACGGCTGAGGATCGGGGGCACCACCACCGCTGCCGGGATCAGGGCCAGCCCGGCGGCAGCCAGGGGGCGCAGCTCATCGCGGCGCAGCGCATCCAACAGGTAGCCCGCGGCGGCGTCGGTAGCCGCCAGGCCGAGCAGGCGGGCAGCGCAATCATCCCCGTTGTCTTGCAGATTGGCGGCGAGCTTCTGTTCCCGCCCTGCGAGCGCCTCACGCAGCCAGTGCGGGACCGGGTGATCCGGGTGCGCCGAAAGGATGCTCGCGGCCGCGGTCTCGGCGGCAGATCGCACTGCCGCATCTTCCGTATTGACCGAGCGCCGCAGGGCATCGAGGCCGGCAGGGTCGGCGATCCGCGCGAGGGCATCTGCCACCGGTCCTGCGAGTTCGGGATCGCTGACAGCCGCGAGGTGCGGCACAGCGCTGGGGTTGCGCAGAGCGCCAAGCGCGACCACCGCTGCCGCGCGTGACCATAAGGTGCCGCCCTGCAGAGCGCTGCACAATGACGCCGCCGCTCTGGGATCACCGATTCCCCCGAGTGCATCCGCAGCGGCGGAAATCACATTGGGGTCGGAGTCTGCGAGGGCGGCTTCGGCAGCCGGGCGGGCCGCGGAGTTGCCAGTGTCCCCGAAGGCGGAGAGTGCCAGAATGCGCACGTCCGCATCCTCGCTGGCCGCTAGTTCGGCCAGCAGCCCGATCACTTGGTCTGCACCGGCTTCGCCGGGCCGGCCCCAGTCGGCGAAAATCTCTCGCGCCGCGCGCCGCCGCCCCGCATTCGCGTCGTCCCGCAAGGCGCTGGCTAGAGCGGGCAAGGCTTCCGCGGGAGCTAGTGTGCGCAGTGCCCGGCGGGCGCGTTCCTCGTGCGCCCCTTCGGCCGCTGCCAGTTGCGCTAGCAGGTCGCCTGCCTCACTAGGTTGGCTCATTGCATCTTGCGCGGGTGATGTGTCCGCCGCGTCAGACACGAAACTCCTGGATCATCTCGGTGAGCCGCGACGCCTGGCCGGATAGATCGCTCGCGGCGGTGACCACTTCCGAAACAGCACCCTGCATCTCGCGCGCGCCGGCGGAAATGGATTCCGTGGACTGCAGGATCAGCTCGCCCCCTCGCTTCTGTTCGGCGGTCGCGGCGAAAACCTCCTGCGTTTGGCGGTTCATGTTTTCCGTCGCCTCGACAATTTGGCGGCTGCCATGCACCTGCTCGCGCGTAGCGATCCGCACCTCTTCGGCTACGGACTGGATGTGCCTGATGGCGGCCTGCGCCTGTTCCGCGGCAGTGATCTGTTGCTCGGTCGCCTGTCCCACTTCTTCCATCAGGTCGCGGGTACGCGCGGCCGACTCGATGATCTTGCGGAGCGCCGCGGCGGCGCCTTCCGCGAGCTGCAATCCCTCGCCGGTACTGTCCGCCACTCCTCCGGTGGAGTCTACCGCCCGGCTCACATCGGTGCGCACTTCGCGAATCGTATTCCCGATCTCGCGGGTAGACTCGACTGCTCGTTCGGCTAGGCGCCGGATCTCTTGCGCCACTACGGCGAAGCCCCGGCCGTGTTCGCCCGCCCGCGCGGCTTCGATCGCCGCGTTGAGTGCAAGCAGGTTGGTCTGATCCGCGATGTCTTCGATCACCCGCGAGACCTGGCCGATCGACTCGCTCCTCGTACCCAAGGTCTTGATGGCGCGAACCAGCTTTTCGGTTTCCTCATGGATGCGCTGCATCGCGGCGGAAGTCCGCTCGACCGCGTCGCCGCCGGCCCGCGCGTCTTTCTGCGCGCCGCGGGCAATTTCCCGCGTTTCCTGCACGTCCCGCCCCACCTGGGTTATAGACACGACCATCTGCTCGATGGTGGCCGACGTTTCCTCGACAGAGGTGCCCAACGATTCTGCGTTCATGGCCGTCTGCTCGATGGACTGCCCGATCTCGCCGATGGAAGCAGACGTTTGCTCCACGGAAGCAGCCAGCGACTCGGTGCTGCCCGCTACCCGGGCGATTTGCGCCGCGATTTGCTCCATCGAGCTTGAGGTTTCCTCGGTTGCGCGCACCTGCTCGTCCGTGGTATTCGACATGAGCGACGAAGTAGCAGCGATCTGGTCAGAGGCAGAAGCTACCTGAACCGCTGCCGAACCCACCCGGCCGATGATGTCGCGCAGGTCGGCTGTCATACGGTTCAGCGTTCCGGCGAGCACACCGACCTCGTCGTGGCCCTGAACCGGCAGCTCCTGTCGAAGATCGCCCTTCGCGACGCCGGCGGTGAAGTCTACCGCCTGGTTGAGCCGCCCGGAGATTAGGCGCGCGATCCAAACGGCAACCAGCAGGCCGAGCACCAGAGCGACCAGGGTGGCAATGAGCGTTACGGCCTCGATGCGGTTGGTCAGGGCAGTTTGCCGCGCTTGGAGGTTGCCCGTGAGAACCTTCTGCTGCGCCTGAAACTCGCGCAGCACGTCCCGCGCGCGGAATGACCCGCGCCGCCCGTCGCCTGAACGGGCGAATGTCAGAACCGCTTCGAGAGATGGCCCCCCGGGCTGAAGACTCGCCTTGCGAAGATTAATTCCCGGCACCGCCGCTTCGATCTGCCAGCTCTCCGCCAGATCGGCGATCGTACGCAGTCTCTCTCTCTGCAGCGAATCCACTACGAGTTCGTTCGCGCGGTTGAGGCTTCCAGACAACCGCGTATTTGCTTCGTTGAACGCCAGCAGCGCCGTGTCTTGGCCTGTCAGCATGTAGTCGCGAAAGGCCGCCGTACGGTCTGCTAGCGCCAGCCCCAACTCTTCTCCCGCCAGCCGCAGTTCGGAGCTGCGCTGGCTCTCGTCACTTAGCCGCCCGATTGCCGAAGTTTGAAGCGTCGCGATGACCGCGACCAGCACCATGAAAAAAACGATGGTGCCGTAGCCAAAGAATACTTTGTTGCGGACTTTCCAGTTCAGCACGCGCCGTTCAAAGCCGTTCATCTGCCCTCCGCAGCGTCGTCGGTACGGCCGATGGCGAGCACCGGCTCGAGATGTAGAAGGGTCACTACCCGCCCCTGTTCGTCCCCGCCCGCTCCAGCGAACACGCCCGCCGGGAGGCTTTCGTCGATCTCCGGGGACGTTGCATCCAGCGTCGCGACCGCCTCGATGCCGCTGACATGCTCCGCCAGCAGTCCCACCGCTTCACCAATGGTGTGGTCATCTACCACGATCAACCTCCCGGGTCGGGCCGCGGCCGTTTCTCCTAGCGCCAAGCCAAGGTCCAGAACGGCCATCACCTCGCCGCGCACCGAAACCACTCCAGCCACGGCGGCGGCGACGAAGGGAATCCAGGTGATGGGTGGGGTATGCAGCACCTCGCGCACAGCATCTATGGGAACCCCGTACCGGCTGCCGGCGGCTTCGAATACCAGGACGCGCGTCCGGGGAATTGCATCGTTCTCCGGCGCGCCGGCTTCGGGACCGTAAGGCCGGTTCAGAGGAGCGACCGGGTTCATTGACCCTCGAGATTCAGGACATCAGAGACCAAATCGATCAGTTGCGAGGGCGTCCATGGTTTCACCATGTAGTCCGTGGCACCCGCGTCATCTGCGGCGGTACGGTCGATTTCGCCCGCCTCGGTCGAGATCACCACGGCTGGCGGCTCCGTGACTCCGAGATCGCGGCGCAAGCGGCGTAGAAACTCGATGCCGTCCATCCGGGGCATGTTGATATCGACGATGAAGAGATCGACCCCGGTCTCCTGCGCTGCTAGGTCCAGCCCTTCTACGCCGTCGTTGGCAAAGACGAGTGAAACACCGGGCAAGTTGCCGAGCACCATTCGGTACATGCGGCACATGGTAGGGCTGTCCTCGACGATCATGATTTTTTTCGGGTCAGCGGGCATCGGGCTCTCTCCGGTGGGATTGCAGGTTCAGGTCGATAAGGGCGGCGGCATCCAGCAGCAGCAGAACGCGGCCGTCTGGTGCAACGGACACGCCAGTGATCCCGGGCGGGTCCCCTAGGTAGCCGGGCAGCGCCTTTACCACAATTCCGCGCTGGTCCAGCAACCGGTCTGCCATCACGGCTGCTGCACGCGTGCCGTGGCGGACCACGAGTGCGAAGGGCGGGTTCGCACCTGAAGCGGCACCGTTCGAGTTGCCGCCAAACAGCCGGGTCGTCGACGCGACGGGTAGCAGCTCCTCACCATGGCGAATCACCCACGCAGCCCCCGCACGCTCGGTAACTGGGTTGCGCAACGTGACGGCCACGTCGCCCACCGGAAGAGCGAGCACCTCGTCTCCCGCTTCGAACAGGACCGCGGGCACCACTGCAACCGTGAGCGGCAGCCGGAGCACGAATCGAGTTCCGCCGCCGCGCGGGCTTTCGATGGTGACCGAGCCGCGCAAGCGGCTCATCCTCTCTCGCACCACGTCCATCCCTATGCCGCGGCCGGAGAGCGCATCCGCGGCCGAACGGGTAGTGAAGCCAGGTGTGAAGATCAGTTCGCGGGTGGCCGCATCGCCTAGGGTATGGCCGGGGGAAACGATTCCCGCCTGCTCCGCCCGCCGCCGGACGGCTTGCAGGTCGATGCCGCGGCCGTCGTCTTCCACCTCGATCCGCACCTGGTCTCCCGCCTGGCTGGCGCGCAGGGTGACGCGCCCTTCGGGGGGCTTGCCCGCCGCGACGCGCTCGTGCGGGTGCTCGATGCCATGATCCAGCGCGTTGCGGATCAGGTGCAGCAACGGCTCGGAGATGCGGTCTACGGTGCTCTTGTCGAGCTCGGTGCTTTCGCCTTCCAGAATCACTTGGACCCGTTTCTCCCGTTCGTGTGCCAGGTCCCGAACCAGGCTGGGAAAACGGCGGAAAACGCGCTGCACCGGCACTAGGCGCAGCTCCATCGCCGTCCTGCGCAGACCATCGGCGATGCGGCCGAGGCGGTCTACCTGCTCCTCGATCGAACCCAACGCTCCGCCCGGGGCGAAGACGGCGTCTCCTCCTTTTACCAGATCTTCCGTCACGCCGAGCGCCTGCACCAGCCCGGCAACCTGGTTCAGCAGCGCATCCAGCTTGGCGAAAGGCACTCGCAAGAAATCCGCGGCGGCAATCTCCGGACCTGGCTCCCCCGCAGACTCTTCCGCCGGGGAAGCTGTTTCCTCCGATCCCTGTGACGCCGCTTCCGCGCCTGCCTCGACTGCCACCGCGAAGGGCGGGAGAGTAGTGGCAGCATCTGCGGTTCCGCTCGTCCCGCTACCCGTTTCCGCGGCAGCCGCGAGCTGCGGCGCTATCGCCTCGAGCCGCGCGGAGGCAGCTTCTTGATCTGGGGTGCCGGTTTCGTCCACGGCCCGCCGCAGCGCGGCAGCGCTCTCGAAAAGTG
>JBBSMO010000076.1:0-8699 GCA_038233155.1 Longimicrobiales bacterium | reverse complement strand
GACAAAGTCGCGATTCTTCGGGCCGCGCCCCTTCCAGCGCTCGAACACTTGCTTCCAGCCGATCTCGCCGTCGTCAAAGAGCCAGCGCTTTTCATCCGGGTCATAGGCGCAGGGGAAGGGGTACTCGAGCACGTACTCGTCCCTTTCTTCGTCCCAATGAGCAGGGACGTCGATGCCGATGCCTTCGCAGAGCGGAACGGTCGCGGCCATCCACGCCTGGCGCAGCTCATCGTTGGTCATCCCCTTCAGGCGGTACTCGAGCTGCCCCGAATGCCGCTTCATTTCATCCGGCAGGCCGAACCATTCCACGGCCATAGGGAACATCCAATCGGCTGCATCCTGCACCATCTGCTTCGGCTCCCCGCCCGCGGCGGCGAGGCGCTTCATCCACATCTCGCCATGCCGGAGGTGGAAAGTTTCTTCCTGGTCTACCTTGACTAGGGCCCGCTTGAGCGGACCGTACGAGGTGTTGCGGTATACATCGCCTAGAAGGGTGATACCCGCGCGGTCGTAGAAACCGTTCGCGACGACCAAGTCGGCCCAGTTCTCGAGCGCGTGGTCGAAGCCGTAAGGATGCTTGAACTCGTGCGGCTCCCGGCCGTAGACGAGCTCCTCTTTATCCATGCCAAGGTCCTCGAGGAGCCGGTAGGCAATATTCGCGTGGGCAAGTTCGTCCTGGATGATGGCGGTCGCGCTGACCATCGTATTGGTTGAAGGTGCGTCTTTCGCGGCGCCGAAATAGGCCGGCGCGGAGATTAGTTCGGTGTCGGCCTGTACAAGCAACTGCACAATCAGGGCGCTGCGGTACCCTTCCGTCATTTCATGCGGGTACTCGACCGTAAAACCATCCTGTACCTTCGCCTTCAGTTCTTCTTCTGTATAACCGGCCATCATCAAACCTCGTTTCCGTTTTAGTGGTGCCTGCGGCACGTGGCGCAGCGCAATATCAGCGGAGGCTCCTGCGGAGCGCTTCGCGTTGGACCTCGTCTACCACTCTCGTCAGGTGCTTCCTTTCCGCAGGCGCCAGCCCGGTGAACTGCACGGCCAGCCATGGCTTGCCCCGCCCCCCGGCAGATGACGAGACGAGACGGGCCGCGTATGCAGCGTGGGACCCATCTCCAAAGTCCAACCCGATTTCGAACGAAGCTGGCAGCGCGGTTGCCCGCTCGACTACGATGCGAGCCCCGCCAGCACTTAGACTGGTGGTGTAACCGCTCGCCTCCCGGGGCGTTCCCGATGCACCTTCGTATCGCACCGTCGCTGCGAGCATCAGCTCGACTCGCACATGCTCCCGCCTTTGGATTCGCTCCGCACCCGCAGGCCACGCCAGAAAGAGGCAGGGGCTCGGCACGTCCCGGCGGCGTTGCACCTGCACCGAGTACCGCCGGATTCCTTCCGGGTGCGCCGTCTGCGCCTGGATCATTTCCCCCGCTTCCACCGGCGCGGCGCGCCAACGCAAGGGCAGACTCACCACCAGGTGCTCACCTTCCACAAAATCCAGCACCGTGCCGGCCTGCCATTCTTCGGTGTCGCTCGTCGTGCGGCGAAGCGAGATCGGCATCAGATAGCGAAGCAGTCCCTCCATACGTTCAGGAGCTCGGGCAAGGAAGGAGCGGACCACCTCGCCAGCCGCATCGTTTGAACGAGCGTTCGACCGGGAGAAAGGTACCCGCCGCGGCCGCCGGTGTCAATCGCGCAGAGGGCGCCGCTAGGTCCCATTCCCCCAGCAACCCGGCGCTTTTCATACCTTGCTGTTCGCGGTCTCGACCACGGCGCTGCCGTCGGACTGGGATACGGTCTGCAGATCACTGAAGATGTGGGGTGCTTCGTCGCAGAGCAGGTGCAAAACCGCAACGGCGAGGCGGCGGATCTCGACGTCTGCCGCGCTGCTCCCGCGCATTTCTATGAAGTGGCGCCAGGAGCGGGCGTTCCCGGTCACGACGATCTTGGTTTCCGCGCAGTTGGGGAGCACGGAACGGGCCGCTTGCCGCGCTCGTTTTCGCCGCATGGTGGTGGTGTCGCTGTCGCCGATGGTCTCGCTCATCCCGGCGAGAAGCGCGCGGTAGGCGCTGAGTGACTGCTCGCAGGCTTGGCTCCACGTGTTGAACAAGTCGCTGTCGTCGCCAATTTCCGGTGGCAGGACGAAAGCAATGCCGGATTCGTCTACATAGCGCTGGCTGAGCTGAGAAAAGCCGAAGCCGGCGCGGTGCCGCACCAGTTCATGAGTGAGCGACCGGCTTACGCCTTCGATCAGCAGGCTCCACACGGCGTGTTCTAGCACGCTGCCGTGCTTGACGCGCAGAATGTTGGCGATGTACGATTCGTTGGTGGTGCGCCCGGCGATGGTTTTGTGCCCGCCTTCGAGCCCCGCATCCGCCCCGAAGGAGAGGTAGCAGAGGCGACCGGCAAACTCGGCGAGCGCTTCCCCGCCAACTTCGCTGTCGCTGTTCCAGCGGATGTGTTCGGGAGCCACGAATTCCTGCCTGGCCAGCAAGGTGATGCGGGGTTCGCGAATGATCTGCAAGAGGCACGCTCCGGGGTTGGCATTGACACGGGCCGGAAAGGTATCGGCCGCTCCCGCCAATCACAAGCGGCGGCACCCTCCCTTGCGCGGGACCGCTGGGCAGGCTTGCGGGTATAGCGGCGGCATCACCCACTGCTGTGATCAGTGGCTGTTATGATTTTGACCTCTTCTTTCTTTGACCGGCTATCGAATGAACCGCGATTTCCCCTTGTCTGCCGTCGTGCGCCCCGCGGCTGTCGTCGTGCTGGCCATCGCCAGCGGCTGTGCTACTGCCGGGGGCGTCATCGAATCGGCCGGCGCGCTGGTCGGCATCGGGCCCGCGGCCACCGGGGCACGCGCGACGCGGCAGGCGGTCGAGGCGCGCAAAGAGCTGGCGCGTGGCGCGCGCAAGTATGTGGTCGTAGACCTGGACGACAACGAACTTCGCTTCATGGATGGCGAGGACGTGCTTTGGAGCGGCCCGGTGGGTACCGGCACGGGCCTGCGCCTGCGCGGAGAGGAAAGCGAATGGGATTTCTCGACTCCCAACGGCGTCTTCAACGTGCAGTTCAAGGAGCAGGACCCCGTTTGGATTTTGCCGGACTGGTACTTTGTCAAGAACGAAATGCCGATCCCGCCCGAAGATTCGCCCTTGCGGCGGATGCCGGGCGCCCTCGGCGCGGCGGCGGTCTATCTAGGCGACGAGATCGCCATTCACGGCACGGACAAGCCTGAGCTGCTGGGCCAGCGGGTGTCACACGGCTGCATCCGGCTGGCGGATGCGAACGCCATCCGCCTCTTCCACAACGTGCAGATCGGCACTCCGATCATCATCGTGGGCGGCAAGAACATCCGGGAAAGTGCGTCCGCGCCGCCGCCGACCAACCCTGGCACACCGCCGAAGAAAGCCGCGGACCCGGCGACCAAGCTGACCACAACGCAACTGCTGAAGCGGCTGGACGGCCAGGCCGCGACCGCGGCGACCTCGTCAGGGTGGACGGAAACGACCAGCATCCTCATCGCCCGCGGCTTGGACGACGATGCGGATGCTCTGCGCGGCGTGCTGCGGCGTGCCGGGCGCACCGACAACATCTCGTTCGAGCGTGAGTACGCGACCTTTGTCGCCGACGCTTTCGCCCGCGGTTCGCTGCGGGCGGTGGTGTCGCTCGCGCGTATCGATGAGGACGCGAGGCTGCGCGCCGCCCGGGCCATCGTGCAGGCGACGATGGATCTGTACTACGGTTCGATCGATGACCCCGGTGCGCCATGGCCGACGAAGCGGGTGCCGGATTGGCGGCTCGGGCCCGAGGGCAGCAAAGGCTGGAGCGCCCTGCGGGATGCCGAGATCGTTTATCGGGAAGACGACAGCCGCCCGCGCATCGAACTCCGGACCGCCAGCCGATGAGGGATGCGGTGGAGCCGGACGAAGGGTCGCCCGGATTGCAGGACCTGCACGCCCATACCGATATGTCCGACGGCGATCTCCCCTTGCGGGAGGTCGCGGAGATCGCCCGGTCTAAAGGCGTCCAGATCGGAATTGCGGATCACATCTCTACCCGCAACACCGCGCGATTCATTTCAGATCTCGCGGGCGTCGAGCGATACCTCGCTGCACTGGATGGACAGGGAGTGCTGCGAGCCGGCGAGTTTTGCTGGTGCGACACCTTGTGGAGCGACCTTCCGGCAGGGCTGCTCGATCAGTTCGACTACCGCATCGGGTCGAATCATGGGTTCTGGTTGCCAAACGGTTCGATGGCCTCCCCTTGGTGGTCGCGGCTGCCCGCACCATGGGACCGGCGCCCGCAGGAGTTGATGGAGATCATGGTGCTGAACCTGTGTGATCTCGTGCGGACAATGCCCGTCGACATCGTCGCGCACTCAACGCTGCTCCCGCCCGCACTGCTCGAGATGGAGGGCGACGTGCATGCGTGGTGGACCGAGGAGCGCGAGGACCGCTTCGTCGAGGCCGCCGCGGAGAGCGGCACCGCCATCGAAATCTCGAATCGCTACCGCCTGCCCCATGACCGGTTGCTGGTGAAGGCGCGGGAGGCGGGCGCGCGCTTCTCGCTAGGGAGCGACGGTCATCACCGCAGCCAAATTGCGCAACTGAGTTGGGCGGCCGAAACCGCGACCCGCGCCGGGATCACGGCTGCCGGCATGTTCGTGGCCGAGCCGAAATCGGTTTCCGCGCTGTAGCGCCCGGGCGCTGAGCGGTGTGGAAGTTGCACCCGCTATCCGCCGATGCGCCGTTGCCCATCTTCAAAAACGACCCCGAATGGACCGAGAAGATCTGCCCCTCGCGCATACAAAGGCGCCCGTAGACGACAGGCCGGTTCCCCCGCCTGACGGCACCGGTGCCCTGCCGCCGCGAGCGCGCGACACAACGGCTGCGGAGCTGCCCGACGCCGAAGCGGCGGACGGGGACGACCGAAACACGCCGGACCCCTTCGCCATCCGTGCGGACGACACCGAACCGTACTTCGGCCTGCAGTACATCGCCCGGCTGTTCAAGATCGCGGCGATGGTGGTCATCGTGGCGCTCACGGCGGAGATCGTGGCGGGTGTCGCGCTCGAGGGTGCCAGCGCCATTTTGCCGCTGCTGGCGGAGTTGATCCGCGGTGTGGTGCTCGCGGCAATCTTGTGGGGGGCGGGTGACCTCACGCTGCTGCTCATCGACGTTGGCCATGATGTGCGCGCCGCCAGGGTGCTGCTGGGCCGCCTTTCCGCCCGCAACGCCCCCGAGCCGGCGGCACACGAAGATCACCCGTCACTCTGAGAGATGACGGTGCGGAGACTGGCTCTTCCCCGGGTAGCGTAGCGGCAGCGGCGTCTGCTCCCGGAGATCTGAACGACCCCCCCCCCGCTAGGCGAGCCCCGCCAGTGAGCAACCGCACGCTGCTCGATCACATCGTGGTCGTTCTCTGGCAGCCGCAGGACCAGGTAAACATCGCCGGTTCTATTCGGGCGATGAAGAACTTCGGGCTGTCACGCTTGCGCCTGGTCCGCCCCGCCGATTGGGATCCTTGGCGCATAGAGGGTATCGCCCACGACACAGGCGACCTGGTCGCCGCTGCCGAGATCTTCCCCCAGCTCGAGGATGCGCTCGCGGACTGCTCGTACGCGGCGGCGATGACGGCGCGGGACCGCCGCGCCAAGCGGGCCATGTCCCGCCCGGCAGATGCGGTGCCCGGCCTCTTGGGGCGCGCGGCGGCCGCCGTCGGTGGTGGCGCGGGCCCCGTCGCATTGCTGTTCGGCCGGGAAGACCACGGCCTGTCGAACGCCGCGATCGACCTCTGCCATGGCGCGATCAGCATCCCCACCAATCCGGAGCATCGTTCCCTCAACCTCGCACAGGCCGTTCTGCTCATGGCCTACGAGCTGTGGACCGCAGCCGCCGGCGAGCAGCCGTTCCGGCCGCCGCGCCGCGATTCCCCGGCCGCTACGGTAGAGCAGATCGAGGAGATGTTTTCGGACGTAGAGCGTGCCCTCTGGACCATCGACTTCTTCAAGTCACGCCAGACGGAAAGTGTGATGCGCACCCTCCGGGACCTCGCCCATCGCGTGGAACCCGATGCCCGCGAGGCGCGGTTCCTCCGCGCCCTCGCCATCGAGGTGATCAAGTTCTTCCGGCGCACTTCAATCTGACGACTTTGGTAAAAAATACGGGGGCCGCACTTACCGTGCGGCCCCCGCGGGCCTCTTTTCATCCTGATGACTATCAGTCGACGCGAGTGACGTTCTCTGCTGCCGGCCCTTTCGGACCGTCGATGATTTCGAACTCCACCTGGTCACCCTCGATGAGGGTCTTGAACCCATCCATCTGGATGGAGGAGAAGTGGACGAACAGATCCTTGCCGCCATCGTGCTCGATGAAACCATAGCCCTTGGCGTCGTTGAACCACTTCACCGTTCCTGTGATACGGGACATCTCCAACTCCTGACTCCTGTGAATAGTGCGAAGGGCCGGTCCGGAAGGGACGACCCCGGGACTCGTCGCGGGTCGCTCCACCGTGGAGCGTTCAGCACGCGCCCCGCGCGAGCGCGTTTTGTGCAAAGACGGATAGGTTCGCCTGAGAAGGCGGGTTTGAACCGGAAGAGTTTTCGGTGCGGTCCCGGAACGCAACCAACGTTGCGGTCCGGGCGATGATTTGTTGCGGAAGCGGGGTGGCGCGGCTGCAGTTCCGGGAAAGATGGCCGAAAAGGAGCGGTATTGTCTGAAACCAAGTGGCCGCTACTGCCGCGGCGATGATATCGTAGTTGCGTAACTGGACATACCAGTGGTTTTTCCTTCCATGCTTCCTTCCTTCCATACGGGAAACACATGAAAGTCACGCGTGTCATCTTTGCCGCTCTCGCCCTGGCCGTTGCAGCCGCCTGCAGCGCGACGGATATTACGGCTCCGAATGCTAGTGCGGATGGGGCTCAGGTGCAAGCAGGCTTCATCGGTTCTGGGACCTGACCGTTATTCCGATATATTTCGAGTAGCGGGAGAAATTGCAGGCGCGCACAGTGTTCTAGTGCGCGCCTGCTGCTATTTGGAGCGTGCGGACCACTTCCTCCGCGAAAGGGTCACCCGCGAGCACTGAATCGATCGAAACCGCATCGCCAGTTCCGCACTTCGATCCCATAGCAGTCCCCTCGTCGAGTGCGTCAAGAAGTTGATCGGCAGCAAGTCGGATGCGCGCTTCACCACGGGCGACGGAAAGCTGCAAGGCCTCATTACAGGCCTGGCGTGCACTTCGTTCGTCATGAATAGCTGCGGCTCCCTTCGCAAGCTCGAGCATAGCCTCGGCGCAGCCATCTCGTGCAGTGGTGGCTGACAAAGCATTCCATGCATCCGACCAAGCTTTCCTGAATGTTTCAACGTCTCCCACTTCCCCTGCGCATCGGGCGATGTTAGACAGGGCAGTCACTCGCGATTCATGGTCCTTCATGTGCGGCATCAGCGCTTGGAATACCGGCAGCGCGCGACCATATTGATGTTGAAGGGTCCACGAATATGCGAGATCGTGCGCAAGAATGGGAATTTTTTCGTGATCTGGTCCGTAAGCCCAGAAGGCATCCATGCCTAGCTGCTCGGCCTCCTTGATGTCTTGGGCTAAAGAGGCAATGACGAAGAGGTCATGCAGCGCGCGGCCTTGCACGCCGGAGAGGTTATGGCGGCGGGCGATATTTAGGCCGCGGGTATGGAATCGTTTAGCATTGGGAAACTTCCCGCGCTGAAAGTACACGTTCCCAAGAGCGATGAACGCGAGTGCAGATACGCAACGATCAGGGTCCTGCCTCGCAACTGCCGCGGCGCGCCGCAACCACCGCTCCGCGCGCGGATAATCTGCGCACTTCCGGGCGAGTTGCCCCGCCTTGAAGGCCGCCGAGGCGTCTGCTGGTGAAACGAGTGCGGCAGCTTCTGCATAGCCCTGAGCGGTCGCGAGTACACCCCGTGCTTCGGCCCAGGAAGAAACCTCGCGGCACGCAAGCGCGAGTTGCTCCGCCCGGATCCGCTCGGGGCGCTTCACCAACTCGGTGAGGACTGTCAGCGGTCCCGCGAGAGAAATTTCCATCCGAGCAGCGAGCATGGCCGCGGTGCGCCGTGCTCCGGCTTCGGGGCTGAACAGCCCCTCACGTTCGCTGGGCGGCGTTTGCGCCCAGAGCACCGCGTCGCGCAGTGCCTGCCAGAGCACGAGGCCGCGCTGGCCCCGGTTCTCCCGCAGCACACCCATCTCATCCAATGGCTCGATTCCGCTGACGGCGGCGGCCGGCACACGCCAGCGGCGGCGCACCGTTTTGCCCGGAAGTTGGACAGAATCTGGAAATGGGGTCATGCTTTCCCCGGCGTGCGAGTGGAGAACCGGTGCGGCCGCGGTGGCCGCGCGGGTCATACGAACGGATTATCGGCACAACTGCCGCTCAGCGTGAGCGTACCCGGCCTGCCGGAACTCTCGGGAGTCATTGGCGTCTTCGTGCCCGCTCTGCGGCACGCGTTGAAGTACCACGGGCGGGTGGCGGGCTCCTGCTTATCAAGGAGTGTCGGCAGCAGGCCGGCAGGACTTGAGCGGGCCGCGCGCCCCGCCGCACCTGGCGGCGCCGAGGGGCGTAAGATTCCCCGGCAGCGCACGCCCGGCCGCCGACTCGAAAGCCGCCGTAGCGGCTGCAAGATGACTGCCGTCTACATACTGCCGACTACCGACTCCCCATG
>JBBSMO010000075.1:0-8723 GCA_038233155.1 Longimicrobiales bacterium | reverse complement strand
CCGGAGCCCGCTGGACTTCAACTGACCCGGACCTCCGCTTTCCGCTCATCACCCGTCCGGCACCTCATCCTAATAGCAGCGCACGCCTACAGCCCTTTCACCTCCCCCACCAGCTTGCTGAGCGAGTCCTTGGCGTCGCCGAAGAGCATGGCGGTTTTGTCGGCGAAAAACAGCTCGTTCTCTACCCCGGCGAAGCCGGTGTTCATGCTGCGCTTCATGACGATGGTGCTCCTGGCCTGGTCTACGTTCAGGATCGGCATGCCATAGATGGGGCTGGACGGGTCGTTGCGCGCCGCGGGGTTGACGACGTCGTTAGCGCCGACCACTAGAGCGACATCGGCCTCGGCAAAGTCCGCGTTGATCTCATCCATGTCGCGCAGCTTGTCGTAAGGCACGTTCGCTTCGGCTAACAGCACGTTCATATGCCCCGGCATCCGCCCCGCTACGGGGTGGATGGCGTAGCGCACTTCGCCGCCGTTCTTTTCTATGAGATCAGCCAGCTCGCGGATCTGGTGCTGCGCCTGGGCGACTGCCAGTCCGTAGCCCGGCACTACGATCACCCGCTGCGCGTACGCGAGCTGGATGGCGGCATCCTCGGGTGATACCTGGCGCACGCTGAGCCCTTCCGAGCTGCGCCCGCCGCCGCCGGCGCCATCCGCGGCGCCGAACGCGCCGAAGAGCACGTTCGCGAGCGAGCGGTTCATCGCTTTGCACATGATCTGGCTGAGGATCAGCCCGGATGAGCCCACCAGCGCGCCGGCAATGATCAACACGTAGTTGTTGATGACGAAGCCGGTCATCGCCGCCGCAATTCCCGAATAAGAGTTCAGCAGCGCGATCACGACGGGCATGTCAGCGCCGCCGATCGGCAGTACCAGCATCACCCCTAGTACGAGCGCCAGGGTGACGATGGCGACTAGCGGCCAGAGATGAGGTTCGGCGGTGAAAATCTGAAAGATGGCGACCGCAATGACCGCGGCAAAGAGAGCGCCGTTCAGCAGCTTCTGCCCGGGGAAGGTCAGCGGGCTACCGCTGATCACGCCCTGCAGTTTGCCCCATGCGATGAAGCTGCCGGAAAAGGTCACCGCGCCGATCAGCAGCGCGAGCTGGATGGTGACCGAGGTAGCAGCGGGGATCATCAGCCCCGCCAGCTCGGCGCGCAGCAGCTCGGCGGCTGCCACTAGCAGCGAGGCGCCGCCGCCGAAACCGTTCAGCAGTGCGACCATCTGGGGCATGGCGGTCATCTGGACAGTGCGAGCCATCCAGAAGCCGATGCCGCCGCCAACGAGCAGACCGGCCGCGATCACCGTGTACGAGACGATCGCTTGGTCAACCAGAGTAACGAGTATCGCCAGCAGCATTCCGGCGCCAGAGAGCAGGTTGCCCTGCCGGGCCGTGAGCGGGCTCTGCAGCCGCTTCAGGCCGATTATGAACAGCGCCGCCGCCACTAGGTAGACGAGCGCGATGACGAAGCTGGGGATCATGGCGCGCTACCCCCGGCCGCGTCCTTCTCCGCCGGGTCCCGCCGGAACATCGCGAGCATCCGGTTCGTGACGGCATAGCCGCCCGCCACATTCATCATCGCGAACACGATGGCTAAGAACCCTAGCACATTCGAAATCCACCCGAAGCCGCCGCCCGCCACTATCATCGCGCCGACAATGGTGATGCCGCTGATGGCATTCGAGCCCGACATCAGCGGTGTATGCAGCGTCGGCGGCACGCGGTGGATCAATTCGACCCCCAAAAAGGTCGCGAGGGTGAATACCACGATGCCGACCAGCAGAGCTTCAGCCATGAGGATAACGGTTTGAAGGTGATGAAAATAAGCGTGCGCAGGCGTACAGACGCCGCGCGCGGCCGATCGCAATCCCAACGCACCGCAGCCGTAGAGACGCCCCGCCGGGGCGTCTGTACGGTGGGTTCCGCGGGAGATCGATCGCCGAACATCCGGCAGCAGGAGACGCCCCGCCGGGGCGTCTTTATCGACGCGCGGCTCCGATCCCATCGCCGGGCGTGATCGTCATCGCCTTGGTGATCTCGTCTTCGGGATCGAGCGCGAGCTCTCCGTCTGGGATCAGATGCTGCAGCAGCGTCAGGACGTTCTTGCTGAACATCTGGCTAGCGTGAGTGGGCAGAGTGCTGGGGAGATTGGCGGGGCCGATGATAGCGACGCCGTTATCCCGCACCGTTTCGCCGGCGCGCGTAAGCTCGCAGTTGCCGCCGGATTCGGCCGCGAGATCCACGATCACCGAGCCGGGGCGCATCGCCCTCACCATCTCGCCGGTGATCAGGCGGGGAGCGGGGCGGCCGGGGATCTGCGCGGTGGTGATGACGAGGTCCTGATCGATGATGTGCTTGCCGATGGCGTCCAGAGTCCGCTGCTGTTGGTCCTCGGCCTGCTCTTTGGCGTAGCCGCCCTTGGTTTCAGCGGTTTCATCCAGCAGATCGGTGGCGACAAAGGTGGCGCCCAGACTGCGAACCTGCTCGGCGGCGGCCGGGCGAATATCGAAGGCCGAAACCACCGCGCCCAGCCGCCGCGCGGTTGCGATCGCCTGCAGGCCCGCGACGCCCGCTCCGATCACGAAAACACGCGCCGGCGCGATGCTGCCGGCCGCGGTAGTGAGCATGGGGAGGAACTTGCCGAGTTCGGACGCGCCGATCAGGACCGCCTTGTACCCGGCCACGGTGCTCTGAGACGAGAGCACATCCATGGACTGGGCGCGGCTGATGCGCGGGACCTTCTCGAGCGCGAGCACCGTCACCTGCCGCGCGGCGAGCACCTCGAGCGCTTCTTCGGTACCTTCACCGCCGAAAAGGGAGACCAGCACAGTACTAGCAGGGAGGAGCGCGGCCTCCGCGGCGGTGACGGGCTGAACCTTGACGACCACGCCAGCACCGGCAAGCAGTTCGCTGTCGTTCGCGGTGACCTCGGCTCCTGCCTCCCTGTACATGTCATCGCTGAAGCCGGCGGGCTCGCCCGCGCCGGCTTGAACGGATACCGCAACGTCGCTAGCCGAGAGCTTGCGGACGGCGTCCGGCGTGAGGGCGACGCGATTTTCGCCGGCTCGGGTTTCCTTGGGAACGGCAACCTTCACACGACCTCCATGGCTGGGGAAAGGGCGAACGCGTCAGCCGGAACGTAGCTCGCGCCGCCTTTGACGGCGCCGTAGCTTCGCCTCCCGCGCGCTCTCGCCCGGGCGCCGCTCGGTTACTTCGACGCCGCCCATGAGCGCTAAACCGTTGATTCGCAGCAGCGGTGCGCCCGCTCCTGAAGGGAAGCCGGTCGCCTCCGAGCTGTCGAAGCCGCCCATGATCCCAATGCCGCTCGCCTCGACGCGCAGGCCGGGCGGTACGAGAATTTCGACCGAACCCATCAGCGCCAAGACGTCTACCGCGGTCTCGCCGGGCCCGAAGCGCGCTTCGCGGAAATCGAGCACCACACCGCCCATCACCGCGATCGCGACCACTTGCTTCGCCGGCGTCCAAGCGCCCTTGCGCTCGGTGCCACCCATCACGGCGGCTACGATCTGCTGGTCGCGCACCATGCCTGTAGGCGCCCGTTCCAACTCTTCGAGGACGCCGCCCGCATCGTCGGGAAGTGCAGCCAGATCCGCAATGAGCAGGGCCAGCTCTTCCCCGGTAGCGGCGGCGTGCGCTGCATCCAGACGGCGCTCGAGCTCCCCTTCGCTGAGATGATCGTATGCGAAGTGGGTGCAGAGCTGATCGATGATCAGTTGTCGGCGCCCCGCGGAGACGAGCGGTGCTGCTGAACCGGGATCAGGCATCCGACCTCGAGTGCGGGTCACCCTTATCGGCGCCCGGTTCGGCGCTCAACTCGCGCGGGAGGCGCAACCGGAAAGTACTTCCCTCGCCCAGCTGGGAATGTGCGATGAGAGTGCCGCCGAGAAGCTGTGTCAGATTCTGCGAGATCGCAAGCCCGAGGCCGGTGCCGCCTTCCTGCCCGTCCCCCACCTGCACGAAGTCATCAAAGATTCGCTCGAGGTCTTCCGGCGCGATTCCCACACCCTCGTCGGCGACATCGACCTCGACTCCCCGCTCGCCCCGGTCTGCGCACCTCACCCGTACGGGGTTGCCCCTGCCGAACTTGACGGCGTTCGACAACAGGTTCAACAGCACTTGGCGCAAGCGCCGCGGGTCCGTGACCACGGCGCAATTCTCACCCGCCTGCTCGACTTCAATGCGGGACCCCCTCGTCGCTGCCAGCGGGCTCACGGTTGCAAGCAGGTCCTCGACTAGCTCGATCAGGTCGACTTCCGCGGGCTGCAAAACCATCTTGCCTGCTTCCGTCTTGGACAGGTCGAGAGTATCGTGGATCAGTTCGAGCAGGTGCTGAGCCGCGTCTTGCGCACGGAGGACGCCGTTGTGCTGCTCTGGGTTCAACGGACCCAGCGTATCTCCCAGCAGAAGCTCGTTGTAGAGCATGATGGCGCTGATGGGGGTGCGAATCTCGTGGCTCATCCGGGCATAAAGGCGGTTGCGCGCCTGCAGCACCGCCTCGAGCTGATCCGAGCGTTGCTGCAGCTCCCCGGCGGTATTGCGGTACTCCGAGATGTCCCGGTAGATGGCGTAGTTGAGGGTGTGTTCGCCACCGATGCGCACCGGCGATACGAGCACCCACGCGGGAAAGGTGCTGCCGTCTTTGCGCCGCCGTTCACCTTCCGCCGAGAGGCGCTCGCCGCGGGCCGCGGCAGTCCGGATCTCGTGCATACTCTCGGGCGCGAACGGGGGGAGGACCAGAGTTTCAATCGTCTTGCCGAGGACATCCGCTCGTTCATAGCCGAAAAGCTTGGTGAACTCCGCGTTGATATCGACAACGCTCTGCTCGAGGTCCACTACTGCGATCGCCTCGGGCGCCTCTTGAAAAAGTTCGCGCACCACCTGGCGCTGTAGCCGCGCGGCATGGCGAAGGGCAGCGAGTTCGGCTCTGCAACGTTCCGCATCGGCGCCGCCGCTCTCTTTCGAAATTCGCCGGGCGGCTAAGGAGAGCCGGCTTTCAAGCTCGGCCTCGCGCAAGGGCAGGGATGCAAAATCATCGGCACCGCCTTCCAAGGCGGCGTTCAGCTCAGAGGCCGTGTAATCTTCCGGAGTCAGAAAGATTCGGTAGGGATCCTGCGACTTGCCGGCTCGCCGGAGAAGGTGCGGCACGAGGGGCGATTCAGGAAGCCATTGCACAATCACCATGTCGGCGTGTGCGCGGAAAGCGGGTTCAGCCGAATTGTTCAGCGGCAGATCGCATGCAGTCCAACCGCGCTTGTCCAAGGCAGTATGGACAGCGGTTCGGGCGTTCGCGTCAGCTACGGCAAGTAGAACGCGCATGAAGGGTGACCGGGGAAGGGCGCTGCGTCACGCAGTTCATCGCAAGGTATCTCGCGAGCAGGGTGTCAGCAAGACAAGCAAGTGCGGAATGCGGAATGCGGAGAGTGGAAGACCTAGCAGAGACTACCGGGCGCAGCTTGCTCCTCTTCTTGGAATATACCCTGCATTTTTCATATGGACGATGCTGTGACGACGCGCGGTTGGTGGGCGGTTCAGGCCGACACGGGCGGGACCTTCACTGACTGTCTCGCTACCGCGCCGGACGGGCGGCGCCTGCGCGCCAAGGTGCTCTCGACGAGCGCCCTCCGCGGTACCATCCGCAGGGTTGCGAGCGGCGGCGTGCTCGAGATCGATGAAGATTGGGATGCGCCGAATGATTTCGTCACGGGGTTTTCCTTTCGCTTGCTCGGGGACGCTGCGGGTCGTGTTGCCGTGGCTGGCTACGATGCCGCCGCCGGCCTTCTAACCCTATCGGCCCCGCTGCCGGGCAGCCTCGCGCCGGGCGCCGCTTTCGAAGTCGTCTCGCCATACGAGGCGCCGGTGCTCGCGGCGCGGTTGGTCACCCGTACCCCACCAGACCGGCCGCTGCCGCCGATGGCGTTGCGGTTGGCCACGACCCGCGGCACCAATGCGCTGCTGGAACGAAGCGGGGCGGAAATCCTGATAGTCGTCAGCGAGGGGTTCGCGGACCTGCTCGAGATCGGGACGCAGCAGCGGCCCGAATTGTTCGCGCTGGATATCCGCAAGCCGTTACCTCTGTATAGCGCCGTCGTAGAAGTCGCGGGGCGCGTCGACGCGGACGGGCGAGAGCTGCGCCCGCTCGAGGTTGCTTCGCTCGAGGAGACGGCCGCCGAATGGTTCACGCGGGGATTCCGGTCCGCGGCAATCGCGCTGATCAACTCGCATTGCAACCAAGAGCACGAGCAGCTTGCCGGGCAGATCTTTCGCAAGGCAGGGTTCACCCACGTCGCCCGGTCCGCAGCACTCGCACCGCGCATCAAGCTGCTGCCTCGTGCCCAAACCGCGATTGTCGATGCCTACTTGGCTCCGGTCCTCGACGAATACCTGAACCGCGTCGAGGCGCAACTCTCCGCTGGCGAGCCGAACGCCGGCACCCCCGGCGGCGCGCGGCGGCTCCTCGTGATGACCAGCAGCGGCGGCCTGGTTTCCCGCGACGGGTTTCACGCGAAAGATGGACTGTTGAGCGGCCCGGCGGGCGGCGTAGTCGGAGCCGCCAAGGCAGGTGAGCGCTCCGGCTTCGAGCGGGTGATCGCCTTCGACATGGGCGGCACCAGCACCGACGTTTCCCGGTTCGACGACGGCTTCGAATACGTTTGGGAGCATCAGGTGGGCGACGCCAGGTTGGCTGCACCCGCACTCGCCATCGAGACGGTCGCCGCCGGCGGCGGGTCGGTCTGCACCCATGACGCCAACGGCCTTCGCGTGGGCCCCGAAAGCGCGGGAGCCGATCCCGGGCCAGCCTGCTACGGCGCGGGCGGTCCTCTGACGCTGACAGATGTGAATCTGTTGCTAGGGCGCCTGCGGCCGGAGCGCTTCCCCATCCCCGTCCGGCGCGAGGCGGCGGAGGCGGCGCTGGCAGCGCTCGCAGACCAAGTTCAGAGATCAGCCGGAGAACCTGTTGACGGGACTTCGCTGCTCGAAGGTCTGCTTGCGATCGCGGACGAACGCATGGCGGATGCGATCCGCGCCGTCTCCGTCCGCCGCGGCTACGATCCCGCCGGTTATGCCCTCGTCGCTTTCGGCGGTGCCGGTGGCCAGCACGCCTGCTCGATTGCGGGCAAACTTGGTATCCGCAGCGTTGTCGTGCCTCGTGATGCAAGCCTGCTGAGCGCCGACGGCCTGGGCCGCGCCGCCATCGAGCGGATCGCCGGGCGGCAGGTGCTCGTTCCGCTCGACAGAGCAGAGGAGCATGTCGCGGAGTGGATTGCCGGGCTCGAGGCACAAGCAACCGCTGCCGTTGTGGCCGAAGGTGCAGTCTCCGGCACCGTCCAGGTCCGCCGCCGCATTGCGAATCTTCGCTACCAAGGGCAGGAATCCACTCTGGCGGTCGAAATGGATGAGGCGGTCCCGCTCAGGGATCTGTTTCGCGACCGGTATCGCAGCGAGTTCGGCCACGCGCCGCAGGACCGGCCGGTCGAACTCGAATCGCTGAGAGTGATCGCCTCTACGGAATCGCCGCCCGCAGAGCCGCTGCCGGCGCCCGGACCCGTGGCGGCTGATAGCAATCGTACGGCCCGCGTCTGGTGGAGTGCGGGCGAATCTTCCGCGGGCGGGTGGGCGGAGACGCCCGCCTTCGAGCGAAGCAAGCTTGCAATTGGCGCAACCTTTCACGGTCCCGCACTGCTCATCGAGCGACACAGCACACTCGTTGTCCCGCCCGGCTGGAGTGCGGCGGTAGATGCAGCGGGCGCAGTCGTTCTGACCTGCGGGGGGCCCGTCCCCCAACCCCTTGATCCTGCCGGTCCGCGCCCCGCACTCGGCACTTCGCACTCCGCACTCGCGCGCAGTGCGCCCCGGGCCGTTCAGGAGGAGCTGTTCACGCACCGCTTTACGGCGCTCGTCGGGGAGATGGGGGAGCAGCTCCGGCGCACGGCACTCTCCACCAACGTCAAGGAGCGGCTGGACTTTTCGTGTGCGCTCTTGGATCTGGATGCAGAGCTGGTCGTGAACGCGCCGCACATCCCCGTTCACCTCGGGGCCCTCGGCCTCTGCGTTCGTTCCGTTCGCGAAACGCTCGATATGCGGGCGGGAGATGTGATCATCACCAATCACCCCGGCTACGGCGGCTCGCACCTGCCAGATGTGACGGTGATGGCGGCGGTGTTCGGGGAGGGCGGCGATCTGCTCGGCTATCTCGCCAACCGCGCCCATCACGCGGAGATCGGCGGCAGCCGGCCCGGCTCGATGCCGCCGCGGGCGACCAGTCTGGCCGAAGAGGGTGTGGTGATACCGCCCGCCTATCTGCTGCGCCAAGCGGACGAGCGATGGGATCAGATCGGAAAGGTGCTCGCCGCCGGTCCGTGGCCATCACGGGCCGTAGGTGAGAACCTCGCCGATCTGCGGGCGCAGGCCGCAGCCATCTACCATGGCGCGCGGATGCTCTCGGAGTTGGCAGCGGAGCACGGCAGCGATACGGTCCGGCAGGCGATGCAGTGGCTCACCGGCCGCGCCGCCCGCCGCGCCGGCGAGACGCTCGCCGAGATCCCCGATGGCGTCTACGAGGCGGCCGAGCGGCTGGATGACGGGACTCCGCTGCGCGTCGCGATAACCGTCTCGGACGGCCGGGCGATCTTCGATTTTGCCGGTTCGGGAGATGTGCACCCCGGCAATCTGAACGCCACTCCCGCAATCGTCCGCAGCGT